>NZ_SSDM01000001.1:0-219 GCF_004794375.1 Microbacterium sp. K35
AGCGCCCCACCGGTCCCGGCACCTACCGCGACGACCGCGGTGCGGGCCGCTTCGACGACCGCCGTGACGACCGCGGCGGCCAGCAGCGTCAGGGCTTCCGCGACAACGACCACCGTGACGGCGGGCGCCCGCGGTTCGACGACCGCCGCGGCGACCGTCCTCGGTACGACCGCGACGACCGGGCCCGCTCGACCGACCGCCGTGACGACCGCGGCGCCG
>NZ_SSDM01000093.1:0-398 GCF_004794375.1 Microbacterium sp. K35
CGCCGGCGTAACCGCCCGCGGTGTACGGCCGTCCGCCCACCAGGAGGGCGCCCGCGATGCCCGTGCCGATGACGAGGATCACGGCGTCGTCGTAGGCGCGTGCTCCACCGAGGCGGTGCTCGGCCCAGCTGGCCGCGCGCACGTCGTGGTCGAACGCGACGGGCAGGCCGAGGCGTTCGCGGGCGAGGTCCCGCAGCGGGGCGTCGCGCCAGCCCATGTTGCTGGCGAACACCCCGACGCCCGCGTCGGCGTCGACGATGCCGGGCACCACGAGGCCGACCGCCTGCGGCACGACCTCGGGGTGTGCGTCGCGGAGCTCGGCGGCGAGCGCGTCCAGCCGGTCGAGGATCGCGTGCGTGCGGTCGCCGGCGACGACGGGCGTCGGGGTGCGCCGCAGC
>NZ_SSDM01000094.1:0-288 GCF_004794375.1 Microbacterium sp. K35
CGTCGTTCGAGCGGCTGCCCCCGGCACCCATGCCCGGGTTCGCGCCCGCCGGTGCCCCCGCAGCACCCGAGCCCGCGGTGTCGGCGGTTTCGGCCGTGGAGCCGGTGATGCCCGCGGCACCCGCGCCCGCTCTTCCCGCGCAGGACTCCGGGATGATCGCGTACGTCCCCGGCATCACGCAGGACTCCCGCCCCGCGCGGCCTGCGGCACCGGCGGCTGCGGCTCCTGCGGCTCCTACGGCTCCTGCGCCCGCGGCGGCGACTCCCGCGGACTCGGCTGCGCCCGCGG
>NZ_SSDM01000095.1:0-1413 GCF_004794375.1 Microbacterium sp. K35
AGCGAGGCGCGCGCGGCGACGAACTCCGCCCGCAGCCGTGCGTCGCGCCCCAGGTCGCCGAAGACCTCCGTGCAGTCCAGGAACGCGCCGGGTTCCGCGGCCTCGGCGGCCACCGCCGCGCGCAGCAGGGCGAGCCGGCGGTCGGACACCGGGGTCGGCGTCCCGTCTTCCGCGGCACCCTCGAGGAAGACGCTCCAGGCCGCGAGCACGAGCACGGCGTGCGCGATCGAGCCGCCCGTGGCGAGCCGCTCCCGCACGACCGGGAGCAGGAAGGTGGGGATGCGGTCGGAGCCGTCCACGACCTGCCGGGCGAGGGTGTCGCGCACGGCCGTGCTGCCGAACCGGGCGAGCAGCTGCTCCCCGTACGCGTCGAGGTCGATGCCCGGTACGGGACGCAGGGTGGGAACGGCCTCCTGCTGCATGTACCCGCGCAGGAAGGTGCGGAAGAGCGGGTCCGCGCACACCTCGTGCACCATGGTCGCCCCGGCGAGGATGCCGAGGTAGCTCATCGCCTGGTGTGAGGCGTTCAGCAGCCGGAGCTTCATGAGCTCGTACGGCTCGACGTCGTCGACGAGCTGCACGCCGACCGTGTCGAACGCCGGGCGGCCGAGCGGGAAACGGTCCTCGAGCACCCACTGCACGAAGTCCTCGGAGCGCACCGGCCACCGGTCGTCCACGCCGAAGCGCTCCCGGACGAGCGCGCGGGTCTCGTCGGTGGTCACCGGGGTGATGCGGTCGACCATCGAATGGGGGAACGCCACGTTCGTGCGGATCCAGGCCCCGAGTTCCGGGTCGAGCCGTTCGGCGAAGCCGCTGAGAGCCGTGCGGGCGACGCCGCCGTTGCCGGGGATGTTGTCGCACGACAGGACGGTGAACGGCGCGATCCCGGCCGCGCGGCGGCGGGCGAGGGCGGCGGCGAGGTGTCCGAGAGCACTCCGGGGCGGGGTGCCGCGCCCGTGCGCGGCGTCGTCGAGGTCGGCGAGGGTCGCGGCGTCCTGCGGCACGAAGGCGCCGGTGCGCTCGTCGATCCCGTAGCCGCCCTCGGTGATCGTGAGCGAGACGATGCGTGTGGCGGGGTCGCTCAGGCGCGCCTGGACGGCCTCGGGGTCGTCGGGCGCGAAGAGATACTCCGTGAGCGCACCGATCACGCGGGCCGACTCCGTGCTGTCGGGCGTCACGGTCACGAGCGTGTACAGCCCGTCCTGCGCGGCGAGGGCGTCGCGCATGGCGGCGTCGTGGGGCAACAGGCCGACGCCGGAGATGCCCCAGTCCGCGTCGCCCGCGGCCAGCAGCCGGTCGACGAACATGGCCTCGTGCGCGCGGTGGAAGTTGCCGACGCCGAGGTGCACGATGCCGGGTCGCACGCGGGCCCGGTCGTAGGCGGGGCGGGCGACGGCGGCGGGCAGCCGCTGC
>NZ_SSDM01000096.1:0-10677 GCF_004794375.1 Microbacterium sp. K35
CGCGCGCTCCCACGCCTCCCGCATGCCCTCCGGCACCAGCACGCGCGTCTGCGCCGCGCAGGTCTGTCCGGCGTTCGCGAAGCACGAGGCGAGGACCCCCCGCACGGACTCGTCCAGCGGCGCGTCGTCGAGCACGATCGCCGCCGACTTGCCCCCGAGCTCCAGCGCGACCTTCTTGATGGTCGCGGCGGCGGCGCGCGCCACCTGCTCCCCCACCTGGCGCGAACCCGTGAAGGTGACCATGTCGACGCCGGGGTGCGCCACCAGCGGCGAGCCGACACCGGCGCCGTCGCCGTGCACGATGTTCACGACGCCGGCCGGCAGCCCGGTCTCGCGGAGGATGTCGCCCACGATCGCGGCGTTCAGCGGCGCGACCTCGCTGGGCTTGAGCACCACGGTGCAGCCGGCGAGGATCGCGGCGCCCACCTTGAGCATCATCTGGTGCAGGGGGAAGTTCCAGGGCGTGATCGCGGCGACCACACCGACCGGCTCCGCGACCACGAGGGAGTTCGAGACCGCCTCGCGCTCGACGTGCGCGCGGGCGGCCTCGACCAGCCGGGCGAGGTCGGCGATCGCGACGCCCACCTGGGCGGAGCGCGCGAACGCGATCGGCGACCCCATCTCCGCGCTCAACGTCGCAGCGAGCAGCTCACGGTGGCGCGCCAACCCCTCGGCGAGCGCCTCGACATGAGCGATCCGCTGCGACATCGGCGTCGTCGACCAGGTGCCGAACGCGCCCGCGGCCGCAGCCACCGCACGATCCACATCGGCGGGGCCGCCTGCCACGACGGCACCGATCACGGTGCCGTCGGCCGGGCTGACGACATCGATCGAGGCCTGCCCTGCGGCATCCTCCCTGATGCCGGCGATGTCGTGCCCGATGACCATGTCAGACCCCCGCCTGCCGCACGAGATGCGCATCGGGGGCGAGCGGCGCCGGGCGCGGCACACCCTCGTGGATCAGGTGCCACGGCGACGGGAACTCGCCGACCGGCACGTTGATGAGGATCGGCTCGTTCGCGGGCACGGCGTCGGCCAGCACCCCCGAGAGCTCCTGCGGGGTAGTCGCCCGTGCGGAGCGGATGCCGAACGCCTCCGCGAGCGTGCCGTAGTCCGGATTGGTGAGGTCGCTGGCGAAGTAGCGTGCCCCGTACCGGTTCTTCTGGATGCGGCGCACATTGCCGTAGAACCCGTCGTGGAACACGATCGTCACGAGGCCGAGACCGTAGCGCTTGGCCGTGGACAGCTCCTGCAGCGTCCAGGAGAAGCCGCCGTCGCCGTTCACCGACACGACGGCGCGGTCGGGGTCGGCCGCCTTGACGCCGAGGGCCGTGGCGAAGCCGTAGCCGAGCGTGCCCTGGTAACCGGGGCCGATGTAGGTGCGCGGCTGGTACGCCGGATAGCAGGCGCTGGCGGCGTAGCCCACCTGCGTGAACTCGCTCACGAAGACGCCGTCTTCGGGGAGCGCGCCGCGGATCGCGGACAGGTACTCGCGCTGCGGGGCGATGTCGGCGAACTGCGCGGCGAGCCAGGCGCGCACGCGGGCGAACTCGCTCTCCCGCGAGTCGCGCGCCGGGGTGCCGACCTCGGCGGCCAGGCCGGCGAGGGCGAGGCGGGCATCGGCGTGCAGCGTCTGCGCGGCGGCACGCGGGCCCTCGAGGTCGGCGGCCTCCGCGTTCACGAGGATCACGGGGGCGCCGTTCGTGTCGACCTGGGTGCCGAACGTCGAGACGAAGCGCGTGCCGACGGCGAGCACCAGGTCGGCGTCCTCCCGGAACGCGCGGAGGGCGAGCGCGTCGAAGGCCAGACGGTGGCGGGCGTCGAGCGCACCGCGGCCGTTCTCGGTCATGAGCACGGGGGCCTCCAGTGCCTCGGCGAGTGCCTGGAGGGCGACCGATGCGTTCGCGGCGAGCACTCCCCCGCCCACCACGATCATCGGGCGCTTGGCCGCGAGCAGGCGGGCGGCGGCGTCGCGGATCTGCTGCTCCTCCGGCACGAGGGGCGCGTCGGCGACACGCTCGGCCGCGACGGCACGCGAGGTGGCGGCGAGAACGTCCGGCGGCACCTCGAGCGCGACGGGGCGAGGGCGGCCGCTGCGCAGCTGCGTGAACGCCTCGCGCACGAGCCCGGGGATCTCATCGGCGGAGCGGGCGGTGCCCGTCCATTTCGTGAGGCGCTGCAGGATGCCCGTCTGGTCGGGGATCTCGTGCAGGGCGCCGAGTCCGCGGCCGATGGCCTGCGAGTCGATCTGGCCCGCGATCAGGAGCATCGGCGAGTTGGCCGAGTAGCCGGTCGCGACGCCGGAGAGGGCGTTGAGCACGCCGGGGCCCGGCACGACCATCGCGACACCGACGTCGCCGGTGCTCCGCGCGTAGCCGTCCGCCATGTAGGTCGTGGACTGCTCGTTGCGCGCGCAGATGAAGTCGACCTGGTCGGTGCGGGCGTGGAGGGCGTCTGCGGCGGCATCGAGCTGGACGCCCGGGATGCCGAAGATCCGTGAGACGCCCTGGTTGATGAGGGAGTCTGCGAGCAGATCGCCACCGGTGGGGTCGGTCATCTGTTTCCTCTCGTGAGCAGCATTGCGTGATTGACTGTATTAGATACATTCAATTACTGCAAATAGGAGAATCGCCCGCCGCCACCGCCCCGGCGCGGCAGGCGCTCCTTAGGATGTGAGAGATCCGCTCCACAGCCCCGCTCCGACCGAAGGATCCCCGTGGCCAGCACCCAGGAAGAAGCGCGCACGTTCCAGCGCGTCGCGCCCGCGCAGTCCGTCGCCGACCGCGTGGTCACCGAGGTCGAGGCGATGATCAAGACGGAGGGTCTCGAGCCGGGTCATCGCATCGGCACCCGCCAGGAGCTGTGCGAGCAGTTCGGTGTGGCGCCGGCCACGCTCGGCGAGGCGCTGCGGGTGCTGCGGGCGCGCGGCTCGGTCGATCTGCGCCCGGGTCCCGGTGGCGGCATCTTCGTCGCCGACCAGTCCCCGCTGATCCGCCTCGCGCACAGCGTGCTGCGGCTGCGGCAGACCGGCGCTCCGGTGAACGACGTGATCAAGGTGCTGGACGCGCTCGACGAGGCCGTCATGCAGGACGCGGTGCAGCACCGCACGGACGCCGACATCGCCGATCTCGAAGCCGTGATGGCGGAGCTGACCGAGCACTGGCACGACCCCATCGAGGGCCTGCACGGCAACTGGCGGCTGCACCGGCGGATCGCCGAGATCTCCCCCAACGCCGTGCTGCGTACGTTCTACCTCAACCTCGTCGACTACATCGAGGGTGAGACCGCGGGGGCCGCGACCGACGACGCCCTGGCCGTGCCGGGCTTCCGGCAGGACACCGACGAGCGCCTGCGCATCCACGAGGCCCTGATCGACGCGATCCGCTCCGGCGATGTGAAGGTCGGCCGCAAGGCCGTGCTGGACCACCGCACGCTCGGTCGCTGACACGCGCGCCCCTCGTCTCGCTCCGCTCACTCAGGCAGCACCCCGGCGACGAGACGACGGGCGCCTACGCGTCGCCGACTCCGACGTGGCGCCAGGCGAGCGCCGCGAGAGCCGCGGCCTGATCGCCCAGCACCGCGTCGTCGAACCGCGCATGCGGCGAGTGGTTCATCGGGATGTCGTCCTGGTCCACATCCGGCGGGGTCGCGCACAGGAACAGGAACGTGCCTGGCACCTCCCTGAGCACGAACGAGAAGTCCTCCGACGCCATCCAGGGCGCATCGATCTCCTCCACGCGGTCCTCGCCGAACTCGGCGCGGAGCACCGCTGCCGCCGCCGCCGTCTCCTCGACCGTGTTGACCGTGACCGGATAGCCGACGATCACCTCGACGTCGGCCGTGCAGCCGTGCGCCGCGGCGATGCGCTCGATCAGCGGCGGGAGCTCGGCCTGCGCCCGCGCGATCGACGCCTCGGACAGCGTGCGCAGGGTCGCCGCGAAGCCCGCGTCCTCGGGGATCACATTCGTGATCTCCCCCGCGTACAGCGTCGTGACCGACAGCACCACGGGATCGAACACGTCGATGCGGCGCGTGACCCAGGACTGCAGGGCGAGGATCAGCTCGGCCACCACGGGCACGGGATCCACGGCCTGCTGCGGCCTCGACCCGTGCCCTCCC
Organism: Microbacterium sp. K35; assembly: GCF_004794375.1. Taxonomy (NCBI): domain Bacteria; kingdom Bacillati; phylum Actinomycetota; class Actinomycetes; order Micrococcales; family Microbacteriaceae; genus Microbacterium; species Microbacterium sp. K35. Next base: position 4,120 of record NZ_SSDM01000096.1, read on the forward strand.
CTCCCGTGCACGCGCACCCGCAGCACGTTGGCGCCCGCCATGATCGTCCCGGACTTCAGCTGGAACGTGCCGCGCGCGCCCGGACCCACGTGGATGCCGTAGGCGGCCTCGACCCGCGTGCCCGCGGCGTCGAGCACGCCGTCGCGGATCATGAGCGGAGCCCCGCCGCCCGCTTCCTCGCCGGGCTGGAACATGAAGACGACGGAGCCGGCGATGCGGTCGCGCCGCCCGGCGAGCAGGCGTGCGGCCCCCACGAGTCCGGCCACGTGCAGGTCGTGCCCGCACGCGTGCATCGCCCCGTTCGCCGACGCGTACTCGAGGCCGGTCTCCTCGACGATGGCGAGCGCGTCCATGTCTCCGCGCAGGAGCACGGACGGGCCGTCGGTCGCGCCGCGCAGCACGGCCGTGACCGAGCTGAGGTCCGATCCGGTCGTGATCTCCAGGCCAAGGCCGTCGATCGCGTCGAGCACGGCGCGCTGCGTCAGCGGCAGGTCGAACCCGGGCTCGGGGATGCGGTGCAGACGACGGCGCAGCTCCACCAGCTCCGGCTGCAGGCGTGCGGCGTCGTCGTGCAGCGTCATCCGTTCCCCTCCTGCGCCGCGGACGGCGCCGAGTACACCGTGCGCCCGTCGATGAGCACCTCCCGCACGGTCGAGGCGACGTCGAGCGGGTCTCCGGTCCACAGAACCACATCCGCGTCGCGGCCGGGCTCCAGCGCGCCGACCCGGTCGTCGATGCCGGCGATGGCCGCGGCCGTCGAGGTCATCGCCGCGAGCGCGGTCTCCCTCGGCAGCCCGGCCCGCACGGCCACGGCCGCCTGCATCGCGAGCAGGCCGATGGGCACGACCGGGTGGTCGGTGGTGAGCGCCACGCGCACACCCGCCGCGGCGAGCGCGGCGAGGTTCGCGGGATCGGCTTCGCGTACCTCCACCTTGGAGCGGCTCGACAGGATGGGTCCGTAGATCACGGGCACGTCGCGCGCGGCGAGGATGCCGGCGAGCTTGTGCGCCTCGGTGCCGTGATTGAGGACGAGGCGCAGCCCGAACTCGTCGGCGATGCGCAGCGCCGTGGCGATGTCGTCGTGCCGGTGCGCGTGCTGCTCCCACGTGAGCGTGCCGTCGAGGGCTTCCGTGAGCGCCTGCTTTCCGAGGTCCACGGCGAACGGCGTGCCGTCGGCGCGGGCCTTGTCACGCCGGACCGCGTAGTCCTGCGCGTCGCGCAGCGCCTGACGGATGACGAGGGCGATGCCGAGCCGGGTCGACGGCAGCTGCTTGCGCTCCCCGTAGGCCTGCTTGGGGTTCTCGCCGAGCGCCGACTTCATGCCGAGCGCCGCGCGGATCACCTGCTCGTCGACCGAGCGCCCTCCCGCCGTCTTGATGGCGACGCTCTGCCCGCCGATCGGGTTGCCCGATCCCGGCTTCACGACCACGGCGGTGATGCCACCGGCGAGCGCGTCGCGGAAGGCGATGTCCTCGATGTTGACGGCGTCGATGGCCCGCACGCCGGCGGTGACCGGCGACGAGACCTCGCTGCCGTCGAACCCGGCGGGGCCGTTGGCCTCCTCGTGCGCGCCGATGTGGCTGTGCGGGTCGATGAGGCCGGGCAGCACCCAGCATCCGGCGGCGTCGATCACCCGGGCGCCCTCGGGCACGGCGAGCCCTGTGCCGACGGCCTCGATGCGCCCGTCGGACAGCAGCACGGTGCCGCTCTCGATCTCCTCGCCCAGGCCCGTGACGACCCGCCCTCCCACGATCGCGACGGCATCCGTCATGCGTTCTCCTCGTCTTCCTCGGCGCGACGCTCGACCAGCTCGCGCGTCTTCGTCAGCAGCTCGTCGACGTCCAGGCTGAGGATGCCGGCGGCCGGGTCCACGCGCACCACGATGCCGTCGTCGCACCGGGGCGGCTCGCCGCTCAGGTCGACGAGCGGATCGTCGACCCAGATCCACGGCAGACCGTCCGCGTACCGGCGGATGTGCGCGAGCTTGTCGAACTGCACGGGCAGGAACGGCCACGGCTCCTCCGGCAGCTCGAGCGGCTCGCGGAACGCGGTGTGCGCGTTGTGGCCCCACTCCGACGCCCACACGATGTCGAAGTGCTCCGCCAGCTCGTGCAGCCGCTGCGCCGCGGCGTCGGGGATGGCGACGTCGCGCACCCACCGCCCCCACGCCGACAGGTGGTGCGTGCTCACCGGCACGGCCGGCTCGCCCTCGATCACGACGACGTCGCTGATGCCCAGCACGAGGACCGGACGGTCCCCCCGGGGCGGCCGCGCCGTGTACTTGGCCATGTCAGTCGTCCACCGCGTCGGCGAGCAGCGGCGCGTCGGGCGCGCCCTCGAAGTAGTTGCCACCCTCGATGCGGATCAGCCGCTCCGACTCGTCGAAGAACACGCCGACAGGGTCGCCGCCGCCCGCCACGGCCCGGTGCTGCTTGGCCATCATGCGCCGGATCATCGCGATGCCCTGGTCGGTGGTGGTGAGGTGATCCTCGGAGTGCAGCGAGATGGCGCCCTGCGACTTCTGCGCCTCGTAGTCGCCGGGCAGCCGCTGGTGCTCCAGGTCGGTGAGCTCCTTCCACGGCTTGCCCTCGTGGGTGGAGCGCAGCTTGGTGAGGAAGTCGGGGTCGCTGTCGCGCGCGACCGTGAAGATGCGGAAGTTGGTGTCGTCCATCGGCACCACCCAGCCGATCATGTTCGTCTGTCCGGAGGCGAGCTTGGGGCTCGCCACCACACGCAGGTTCGGGAAGATCACCTCGGTCACGCGGCGCAGCTGCCGGCCGTCGCCGAGGTCGCGCATCTGGATGCTCCGAACGCCCAGCGGCGTGTACTCGTACTCGACCTCGGGGATCAGCGCCATCTCCGGCGTGAACTGGTTGCCGCTGAACCGGGCGTGCAGGATCGGCACGTGGAACGGGTCCATCACGTTCTCCCAGTGCTGCAGCCAGTTGAAGTCGAGCTGTGCCGGGCCGCCTCCGCCCACGCCCTGGTCGTTCACGATGAGCTGCTCGTCGTCGGCCAGCTCCTCGAGCGTGTCGTAGCGCGGCAGCACCGGCTTCTTGTCGGGCGGGCCCATGTAGGCCCAGATCAGTCCGTACTGCTCCTCGACGGGGTACCACGGCTGACGTACGCGATCGCGGTGCAGTCCCAGGTCGGGCTCGCACGGCTGCTCCAGGCAGTGCCCCTCGGTGTCGAACACCCAGCCGTGGTAGCAGCAGCGGATGCCCTCGTCCTCGACCCCGCCGTAGAACAGCGACGCGCCGCGGTGGATGCAGCGCGGGTGCAGCAGACCCGCCTTGCCCTTGCGGGTGCGGAACAGCACGAGCTCCTCGCCCAGCACGCGCAGCGAGAGGGGTCGTGTCGTCGCATCCTCGACCTTCGCGACCGGGTGCCAGTAGCGGCGCAGCACCTCACCGTAGGGGGTGCCAGGACCCACCTGGGCGAGCTCGTTCAGCGGCTGCCCGAGGCGCAGCCCGTATGCGGTTCCGGTGTCCATGGTCGCTCCGTTCGTGGGGGGTCAGATGTCGAGGACGAGACGGTCGCCGAGCGAACGGGAGACGCAGATCATCATCGTCTCGTTGCTCTCGCGCTCGTCGGGGGTGAGGATCGAGTCGCGGTGCTCGGGCGCCCCGTCGACGACGGCGGTCTCGCACGTGCCGCACACGCCCTCCAGGCAGGAGCTGGGCACGCCGATACCGGCGTTCTCGAGCATCTCGAGGATGCTGCACCCGCGGTCCACCGTGACGACGAGGTCGGACCGGCTGGCGACCACCTCGAACGACTCGGCGCCCTGCGATTCGCCGAAGGTCTTCGCCTGGAAGCGCTCGACGTGCAGCACCCCGCGCGGCCATCCGGCGCTCAGCTCTTCCAGCGCATCGAGCATGCGCTCCGGACCGCACGCGTACACACCGGTCTCGGCGGAGGGCGCACCGATCCAGGCGGCCAGGTCGAGCCGGTCGTCGACGTCGCCGCGCACGAGCAGCAGTTCGCCGCCCGCGAGCTGGGTCGAGGAGAGGAATGCCATGCGCTCCCCCGCCGAGCCGAGGTACGCAAGCCGCCACGGAACGGCGCGGCGGGTGGCCTCCTGCAGCATCGGCAGGATGGGCGTGATGCCGATGCCGCCGGCCACGAAGACGTAGTCGTCCGCCGGCGCGAGTGCGAAGTGGTTGATGGGGGCGGAGGCCGTGACGGGGTCACCGACGCGCAGCGTCTGGTGCACGTAGCGGGAGCCGCCGCGGCTCGGGCTCTCGGCGAGCACCGCGATGCGCCAGGCGGTGCGGTCGCCGGGGTCGGAGCACAGCGAGTACTGGCGTTCGACGCCGTTCGCGAAGCGGAGGTCGATGTGCGCTCCCGGCTCCCAGGCCGGCAGTTCGGCGCCGGTGGGGTCGTCGAGCTCGAGGGACAGCACGTCCTTCGCCTCCTGGCGCATGGCGCGCACGCGCAGGGCGAGGCGCTGTTCCGGGGAATCGACCGCAGTGTGGGGCACCGTCGCTCCGCTCCTTCCGTCGCATCCGATCGCCGCGGATCGGATTGACAACATTCTTTATATTCAATTGCGATAGTATGAAGTCCGCTCGGGCCTGTCAAACGGACACGGCCGCAGGAGCGCACACGAGAGAAGGGCCATCGGATGTCGGAGCTGAGACTGCGGGGAGACCTGGACGCGATCCCCGGCTACAAGCCGGGCAAGGCGGCACCGCAGACCGAGACCACCGGGCCCGTGCACAAGATCTCGTCGAACGAGAACCCCTATCCCCCGCTCCCCTCGGTGACCGCCGCGATCGCCGACGAGCTCGCCACCATCAACCGCTACCCCGAGACCGCGGCCACCGCCCTCACCACCGAGCTGTGCGCGCGCTTCGGTGTCGAGCCCGTCAACGTGGTGCTCGGCAGCGGCTCGGTCGAGGTCGTGTCGCAGCTGATGCGGGCCACCGCCGGCGAGGGTGACGAGGTGCTGTTCGCCTGGCGCTCGTTCGAGGCGTACCCGATGCTGGCCAGGGCCGCCGGAGCCGTACCCGTGATGGTGCCGCTCACCGCCGACCACCGCCACGACCTCGACGCCATGCTCGCCGCCATCACCGACCGCACGCGCCTGATCCTCGTGTGCAACCCGAACAACCCGACCGGTACGACCGTCGGCGACGCCGAGCTCGACCGGTTCCTGTCGCAGGTGCCGGCGCACATCGTCGTGGTGATCGACGAGGCGTACGTGCAGTTCAACGACCGCGCCGACTCGCCCGTGGGCATCGAGTACTTCCGCCGCTACCCCAACGTGGCCGTCGCGCACACGTTCTCGAAGGCGTACGGGCTGGCCGGCATGCGGGTGGGCTACGCCATCGCCCCCGAGCAGCTGGGCATCGCGCTGCGCAAGGTCGCCATCCCGTTCGGCGTCACGAACCTCGCCCAGACCGCCGCGGTCGCCTCCCTCGCTGCGGAGGACGAGCTGCAGGAGCGCATCGACGCCCTCGTGCAGGAGCGCGAGCGCGTCGTCACCGCCTTCGCCGCCGCCGGGATCACCGTGCCCGAGAGCCGCGGCAACTTCGTCTGGCTGCCGCTGGGCGACACGACCGCCGCAGTCGCCGAACTGCTGGAGCACCACGGGCTGCTCGTGCGCCCGTTCCCCGGCGAGGGCCTGCGGGCCACCGTGGCCGAGACCGAGGCGAACGATCGCCTCATCGCGCTCGCACCGCAGATCGCCGCACTGCTCGCCCCGGTGCCGGTCGCGGGCTGACGCCGGGCCCGCTCCGGGCGGGTCAGCCGTCGATGAACGCCGCGAACCGGGCGAGCGCGGCGCTCACGGCATCGGGGTCGCCCGGCTCGGTGAACAGCTCGGGATCGGCCGCGTGCGCGGCGGCCGCGTGGGTCCAGCAGCCGATGACTCGTCCGTCCTCCACGATCGTCGCGCGCACCATGCCGTTCTTGCCCGGGCCGACGCGACCCAGGTACGCCGGGTCGCACACGGGCGTGCGGTCGGCGTAGGAGATGTAGTACTCGTCGAACGCGGGCAGCGCCTGCACCGACGGCGCGGCGGGCGCCCGGCGGGGGTGCGCGACCGCGGTGAGCAGGCCCTCGGCGACCTCGGTCACGCGCCCGGAGGCGCGCGCCGCGGCCTCCCTCGACTGCCCGAGGGTGAGCCCGGACCACCACGCGAAGTCCGCGACGCCCGCGGGGCCGTGTCCGTCGATGTAGCGCACGAACAGCTCGGCCAGCGGGTCGTCCGGCCGCTCGTGCGCACGGATGTGCTCCTCGACGAGCACGAACCGCTGGTCGCGCGTGATGCCGGAGCGCGGCACGATCGGCCCCTGACACACGAGCCCATCGATGGTCAGGTCGAACAGGAGGTGGATGCCGCGCTGGCCCGACGGGTCGATGCCCGCAGCCTCCCACACCGCGAAGACCTCGGCCCGCGTGAGCCCGCCGTCGCGCAGTCGCGGGACGAGCGCCTTCACCGCGGTCGCCGTGACCTCCGCGTCGATCCCGAGCTGCCGCTGCCGGGAGGCCGCCTGCTGCCGCTGCCGCTCGGCCGTGACCTCCAGCATCCAGCCGAGGTCGCGGCCGAGC
>NZ_SSDM01000097.1:0-1729 GCF_004794375.1 Microbacterium sp. K35
ACGCTCTTCCGATCTTCCGGAGCCCGACGCTGCGTCTGCTCCACGTCGGGCTCCGGACGCGGCGGGGAGTCGAACCGCGGGGCGTCGGGCACCACGACCGACGGACCCTTGGGCTGCGTGGCCGCGGACGGCCGCGTCGAGGTGGACATGCCGGGGTCGATGCTGACGATCTCCCGCACCCGGGTCAGGCCGTCGTTGTCGTCCTCCAGGTCTTCCGCGGGCGGGTGGTCGTCGACGATGTCGATCGGCGTGACCGAGTGCGACAGCTCGATCTGCACCTTCTGCAGCGCCCGGGCGAAGGCGACCGCGCTCGGGAAGCGGTCGTCGGGGTTCTTGGCCATCGCCCGCTCGAGCAGCCGCTGCAGGCTCTCGGGCGAGTCGGGACGCCCGAGCGGGGGCAGCGCCGCCCGTTCGATGCGCTCGATCAGGTCGGCGCTGGAGTTGCGCTCCCCCGGGCGCTCGAACGGCGAACGCCCCGCGAGCAGCGTGTACAGCGTGGCACCCAGCGCCCACACGTCGGTGCGCGGACCGCTCTGCGGCGGCTCGGCGAACGACTCCGGCGGCGACCACGGGATCGACATGCCCGACGCCTCGCCCGTCGCGCCCGTGGTGGACGCGATGCCGAAGTCGGTCAGCGCCGGACGGTTGTACTCCGTGACGAGGATGTTCGCCGGCTTGATGTCGCGGTGCAGCACGCCCGCACGATGCGCGGTCTCCACGGCCCCCGCGACCTGGACGCCGACACGCAGCGCCTCGGCCACCGAGAACGGCTCCTTGCGCGAGCGCAGCTGCAGGTTCGGCCGCGGGCAGTACTCCATCACCAGGTACGGGCGCCCGTCGCCCGCGACACCCGCCTGATAGATCGTGACGATCGCGGGGTGCGTGGACAGCATCGCCATCACGTTCGCCTCGTCGGCGAACTCCTGCGCCGCCCCGCTGGAGATGCGGTCGGCGAGCAGCACCTTCACCGCGACCCGGCGCCGCGGCATCTCCTGCTCGTACAGGAAGACGTCGGCGAAGCCGCCCGTGCCCAGCGGCTCCACATAGGTGAAGCCGGGCAGGGCGGGCGGCGGGGAGGGGCGACGACTCACGGCAGGTCCTCGAACGCGACGGTCACGCCGTCACCGAGGTCCACCACGTCGCCGGACAGCACGAGCGTCTGCTCGCCGGGGTGCAGCCGCACCGGGTCGGCACCAGGGCGCAGCAGCGTCGAGCCGTTCGTCGTGTGCAGGTCGATGACCACCACGGTGTCGCCCTCGGGACGCACCTCGAGGTGGCTGCGCGAGATGTCCTGCTGCGGGCTCTCGACCGCGATCAGGTGCGGCATGTTCGCCCCGCTGGCCCTGGTCGAGCGCGGGCGACGGCCGATGATGACCGTGCGGTCGAGCGTGACCACCTGTCCGGTCGAGACGCGGATGCGTCCGGTCGACACCGCGGCGGGCGCGGCGACCGGGATGACCTCGGTGGGGGCGTCGGGCGCCGCCGCGGGCTGCTGCCGCAGGTCGCGCAGCTCGGCGGCGGAGATGGTGGAGCCGTCGTGGTCGCCCGCGGCGGGCGGCGGGGCCGGAGCGGACTCGGGCTCCTCGCTCGGACGCACCGCGGCGGCCTCGATCGGCGTGTGCACGGTCGCGCCCCACAGGTGGTCGAACTCGTCCACGGGCGGCGCGAGCGTGGCCTCGGTGGGCACGAGCGTCGCATCGGGCGCCGCGTCGTGGACGAGGCGGTGCCC
>NZ_SSDM01000098.1:0-2035 GCF_004794375.1 Microbacterium sp. K35
GTCGCGTCGGCGGTGCCCCCAGATCCGGGCAGGTGCCCACCACGACCCCGGCGCCGAGGACGCGCAGCCGCCGCACCGCGTCATCCAGGTGCCGCGCGGACTCGGCGACCGGCAGGCGATGCGTCACGTCGTTCCCGCCCACCACGACCACCGCGACGTGCGGACGGTACCCGGGCGGCAACGCGTCCAGCTGCGTCGCGAGGTCGCGCGACTCCGCGCCGACCCTCGCCACCGTACGCAGGCGCACGGGACGCCCCAGACCACGCGCGAGCGCCTTGGCGAGTCGTCCGCCCAGGGTCTGCTTGGGGCGCTGCGCCCCCAGCCCCGCCGCGAGCGAGTCTCCCACCAGCAGCAGGTCGAGCGGGGCGCCGTCGAGCCCCGGCCGCCAGAGCCGGTCGGCATCGAGCGACACCTCCCCGAGCGGCTTGCCGATGCGCCGTCGCGCGAGCGCGGCCTGACGGACCAGCACGAGGCGCAGCACCGCGGTCAGCAGGGCGACGGCGGACACGGCGGCGAACACGGGACGGAGGCGACGCACGACCCGATTCGAGTCGACCGCCGTGAACGCCCGGTGAACACCACCGAGCCCCGGATCAGCCGAGCGTCTTGACCTCGAGCTCGTCGGAGCCCGCCCGCACGCTCGCGAAGTGGGTGTAGCCGTCGGCGGCCGCACGCTCCAGCAGCGCCTTGAGGTTCTTGGTGCGCTGCTCGAGCCGCACGCGCGCCCCCCTCGCCACGAGCTCGGCCTTGTGGGCGACCAGCTCGCCCACCGGCACGTCGGCATCGTGGACCAGGACGATCGCCTGCGCCTCGGTGTCGGGGTCGGCGGAGACCAGGTCGACCAGCCGCTCGAACCCGAGCGAGAAGCCCACCGCGGGAACGTCCTGCTTCAGGAACCGGCCGATCATGCCGTCGTAGCGCCCGCCGCCGCCGAGCGAGTACCCGACGGAGGGGTGCGCGAGCTCGAAGATCGTGCCCGTGTAGTACCCCATGCCGCGCACGAGGAACGGGTCGAACACGAGCGGGATCTCGACGTGCTCCGCGACCACGGGGCGTGCGGCCGCCACGGCCTCGCCGATGCCGGTGAGGTGCGCGATGAGCTCATCAGGGACGCCCTCGGGCAGCGCCTTGCGGATCTGCCGCTCCCCGTACGGGTGGTACTCCAGCGTCTGCGGGCGGCGGAGGAACTCCTCGAACGCGGCGACGGCGGTCGCGGTGACCCCGCGCTCGCGCAGCTCGGCCGCGACCCCCTCCGGCCCGATCTTGTCGAGCTTGTCGATCGTGATCAGCACCTGCGGGCGCTCCTCGGTCGTGAAGCCCAGGTGGCCCAGCATCCAGTCGAGCAGGCGGCGGTCGTTGATGCGCACGGTGGCACCCTCGAGCCCCAGCGCGTCGACGGCGTCGAGCGATGCGACGAGCAGCTCGGCCTCGGCCCGCCCCGACGCATCCCCGATGATGTCGATGTCGCACTGCACGAACTGGCGGTAGCGGCCCTTCTGCGGCCGCTCGGCCCGCCACACCGGCGCGATCTGCACGGAGCGGAACACACCGGGGAGCTGCCCGCGGTTGCTGGCGTAGAAGCGCGCCAGCGGCACCGTCAGGTCGTAGCGCAACCCCAGGTCGGACAGCGCGGCGGGGTCGTCGGCCGCGGCGCGGATCGCGTCGGCGTCGAGACCGCGGCGCAGGATCGCGAACGACAGCTTCTCGTTGTCGCCGCCGATGCCCGCGTGCAGCCGCTCGTACTCCTCCACCACGGGCGTCTCGATCTCGTCGAACCCGTGCGCGCGGTAGCGCTCGCGGATCACGGAGAGCACGCGCTCACGGCGGGCCTTGTCGGCGGGGAGGAAGTCGCGCATGCCGCGCGGCGGGTTCACAGTAGCCACCCGTCCATCTTCCCAGGTCGTCGGCGGCACCCGCGCGTCGGGTCAGTCGTCCTCTGCCTGGCGCACGTCGTCCTCCAGCAGCCGCAGCCGCTCGCGCAGCGCCCGCTCGGCATCCCACCCCTCGGCGCGCGCGGTCGCGACCAGCGCCAGGA
>NZ_SSDM01000099.1:0-15851 GCF_004794375.1 Microbacterium sp. K35
GCGGAGGAGCTGCCGGCGGCCGAGGGGTGGCGCGCGCACGGCGCGATCATCCTGCACGTGCTGCGCGACGGCCGTGTGATCGGTGCGCTGGCGCTCGCCGACGAGGTGCGGCCGGAGTCGCGGGAGGCGGTCGACGCGCTGCACGCCCGCGGGGTGCAGGTCGTGATGATCACGGGCGACGCGGAGGCGGTGGCGCAGACCGTCGCTTCCGACCTCGGCATCGACCGGGTGTTCGCCGGGGTGCGACCCGAGGACAAGGCCGCGAAGGTGCAGGAGTTGCAGCGCGAGGGTCGCCGGGTGGCGATGGTGGGCGACGGCGTGAACGATGCCCCCGCCCTGGCGCAGGCCGACGTGGGGCTCGCGATCGGCGCGGGCACCGACGTCGCGATCGCATCGGCCGGGGTGATCCTGGCGGGCGACGATCCGCGGTCGGTGCTGTCGGTGATCGAGCTGTCGCGGGCGTCGTATCGCAAGATGAAGCAGAACCTGTGGTGGGCCGCCGGCTACAACCTGCTGTCGGTGCCGCTGGCCGCCGGGGTGCTCGCCCCGATCGGCTTCGTGCTGCCGATGTCGGTCGGCGCGGTGCTCATGTCGCTGTCGACGATCGTGGTCGCCCTCAACGCGCAGCTGCTGCGCCGACTCGACCTGCGCCCCGAGGTCACGACCCGCGAGATCCTCGACCGCTGACCGCCCGCAGACCCCGGCCCGACGCCCGTGCGCTCAGGCCGGGGTCTGCTGGTGCACGGCGAGCAGCCACCGTCCGCCCTCGCGCACGTACGTCGACACCATGTCCGCCGTGTAGGTCTGTGCGCCGCGGCGTCCCTCGAAGCGATACGCGATGGCGGCGGCGTCGGTGCCAAGCTCGCGCACCTGCACCGCGCTCAGGTCGAACGAGTCCCACGGGTCGGCGTGCTCGAGTCCGGCGATCGCCTCCTCCCGTGTCGCGACCATGCCCGGCATCACGAACAGGGCGTCGTCGCGGCAGATGTCCCGGTAGTACGCGAGGTCGCCCCGGGAGAGTCGTTCCTCGCTCGTGCGCAGGTCCTCGATCAGCGTCATGCCCCGCACCCTACTCCGGCGTCGCTTCCCGCGGAACGCCCTGGCTCACGGCTCGGACGGCGAGCCCGTCGCCCTCTCGCCGGAGGCAGCCGTGCAGCACCAGCCCGGTGAACAGCCGCGGTCAGCTCGCCGGTGCGACGAGCTGCGGTCGCGTCCGCGAGTCCAGCGTCCGATCGCTGGTGCCCCGCGCTGCAGCCTCATGCTGCGCGCGGTGCCTCCGGTCGCGGGCCACGAGCACCAGCAGGGTGATCATCACCCAGGTGACGGTCGAGATGCGGTTGGCGGTCAGCGGGGAGAACCCGGCGGAGCCGGCCACCGTGACGACGGCGAGCATGAAGGCGAACCACTGGCCGGACTTGTCGAGGCCGCGGGGGAGGGTGAACATCGCGGCCGTGACGAAACCGAGCAACAGCAGTCCGATCACGCCGCCGACGATGAGGGCCTCGGCCACGGCGCCGTCGTACGGCATCTTCCAACCGGCGGCACCCACTCCGGTGAGCGGGTTGTAGGCGAGTACCTGTCCGATCACGGTTGTGAAGGTGGAGTCGGTGTCGAAGCGGCCGGCGCTGTAGAGCTCCAGGAACCCCTGGTTGCCCGACGTCACGAACAGGCGGCCAAGGTAGTTGGCACCCGTCCACTCCGCGAAGACTCCGGATTGCAGCACGCCGAGGGCGATCAGCACGAGACCGAAGATCGCGGCGACCTTCCGGCCGCCTCGCTGCGACCAGAACCAGTACAGGACGATGGCGGGAAGGCCACCGAAGATGAAGACCTTCGACACGCTGATCAGGCCGCCGAGCGTCATGAGCGTCACGAGCAGCGCGACGAGGACCGGCCGGTTGTTCCACGCATAGATCGCGCCGAGTCCGGCGACCCCGTAGAGCGCACCCGCCTCGGACGGGAGGTTGAAGATGCCCGAGTAGCGGCCCAGCTGGGCGGCGAGGTCCGCGGTGGTGGTGCTGTCCTCACTGGCCCAGAACGGACGCATGAAGGCGGCGACATCCACACGGGTGGAGAGGACGGCGATGGCGCCGTTCACCGCCATCGCGACCGCCACGATCTTCGCGAACCGCTTCAGCAACCGCTCCGCGTCGTGTTCGGGGACGACCGACCAGATGAGGAACATGAGGGCGAGGGGGGCCAGCACGTTGTCCATGCCCCCGAGGAACGAGCCCGCCTCGTACGGCATCTCGCCCGCGCTCGGTGCGATCACTCCGAGCGTTGCGATCACGATGTACAGGGTCCACGGGATGAAGAACCGCAGTCCCCCCTGGGGGCGGAAGCGCGAGAACACGAGCGGGAGCATCAGCAGGAACAGGCCGTACACGGCGGCCTGCTCCGTGCGGATGCTCTCCCAGAGGTACGGACCGAACGTCGCCAGCGCGAGCGTGGTGACCACGAACCCGGCCACCCGGGAGGGACGCTGAACGTCGGTCTCACGGGTGACGAGGGCAGGGGGCATCGGCCTGATCCTACTAGCGCCAGCATTCCGATATGCGCGCGGGTGCTCCGGCGCGCGGAGGAGCGTCAGCGGAAGCAGCCGAAACGCCCCGGACGCGCCTCCGCCCGCCGCTAGGCCGTCATGCCTCCGCTCACCGCGAGGCCGTCATGCCTCCGCCCGGTCCCGCGCAGCGCTCCGGGCTCGCCGACCGCGCAGCGCCAGGACCACACCGCCGAGCACCGCCGCGACGAGGGACCCGACCAGCACCCCGATTTTCACGTGATCGTCGGCGACGCTGCTGCTGCCGTAAGCCAGCTCGCCGACCAGGAGAGAAACGGTGAAGCCGATCCCGGCGAGCAGCGACATGCCGGCCAGGTCGGGCCAGCGCAACGTCTCGTCGAGACGCAGCGCCCGAACGCGGCTGAGGAGGAAGGTCGTCAGCAGGATGCCCACCGGCTTGCCGACGACGAGTCCCACGACGATGCCGACCGTGATCGGGTCGGTCAGCGCGGAGACGAGGCCGTCGATTCCACCGACGTCGACTCCCGCGGCGAAGAACGCGAACACCGGCACGGCGAACAGCGTGGCCACGACACCCCAGCGGTCGGCGAAGTGCGCCGCCAGCCCGTCGTACACCGGGGCGCCGTCCGCATCGGTACCGGTCTGTACGCGCGTGCGTGCGGTGGCTCGCACGGGCACGAGGAACCCGAGCAGCACACCGGCGACCGTGGCGTGCACCCCCGACGCGTGCACGCACACCCACACGGCCACCGCGAGGGGGAGCAGCAGCCACCAGGAGCGCACGCCGTTCTGCACCGCGAGCGCGAACCCGGCGAGCGGCAGCAGCGCGAGGATGAGCCACGGCGCCTGGATCGTCTCGGTGTAGAACGTCGCGATGATCGTGATGGCGATGAGGTCGTCGATGATGGCGAGGGTCAGCAGGAACACGCGCAGCGCCGGAGGGAGGAACCGACCGACGACGGCGAGCACGGCCACCGCGAACGCGATGTCGGTCGCGGTGGGGATCGCCCAGCCGCGCAGCACCTCGGGGCCGGCCGCGGCGTTGACCGCGAGGAACAGCAGCGCGGGCACGACCACCCCGCCGACGGCTGCCGCGATGGGAAGCGCGGCGCGGCGCGGGTCACGGAGTCGCCCGGCGACGAACTCCTCCTTGAGTTCCAGCCCGACGACGAAGAAGAACACGGCGAGCAGCCCGTCGGCGGCCCACGCGCCGACGCTCAGCTCCAGGTGGAGCTCGGGGATGCCGAAGCGCACGTCGCGCACGGCCTCGTACCAGGGCGCGGCGGGGGAGTTGGCGAGGATCAGGGCCGCGACGGTCGCCGCGAGCAGCAGCGCACCACCGAGCACCTCGCTGCGGGCGGTCGAGCGGATACCGCGCCACAGCTCATGCGGCGCGAGACGGAAACGGGCAGAGGACGACGAAGACACAGGGGTACCTCACGGGAGAGATGGGCGGTCGATGCGAACAGGCCGCGCCATCCGGCGCGGCTAGCCGCGTGGCGGCGGGCAGCCTGCGATCTCACCGTGCGAGAGGGTGCCCCACACGCTCGTCCACCCGTTCGTCCCCGGGTGCAGCACGACGCGCATCCACTCCGTCATCGGCGTCGCCGACGACAGGCGCTGCGGGGCGCGCGTCGAACCGGCGGAGACGAGGGAGGGCACCCGTCCAGGCTACCGTCTGTCATCGTGCTGCCCCGAGACGTCTCGCCGGAGGTGTCGCCGGAAGGCCTCAGCTGTCGGATTCGATGGCGAGCGTGTTCCCGTCCGGGTCCTCGACCCAGGCGATCCGCCCACCGCCCGCCCGAGGGCCGATGCCGTCCGCGTTCTGGCCGAAACCGTCGTAGCGGACGAACTCGGCTCCCGCAGCCGTCAGCTCCGCCACGACCGCATCGAGGTCGTCGACGTACCACGTGGCGACTGTCGAGCGCGTCGACCCCGCGGTCGGCGTCTCGAACACGTTGAGCATGGTCCCGTCGCCGCAGGCGTAGAACCGAGCGCCCTCCGCGATGCCGGCGCTCGGTCCGCTCCGCTCGGCGGCGAGGCCCAGCACCCCTTCATAGAAGGCGGCCGCTCGTCCGATATCGGTGACGCCGATGGAAGCCCTTACCGGGTAGTCCGCTAGTCCCATGTCAGACATCGTGCACTCGAACCGCCGGCACGGCAATCGCCGACGTCCGCGCGACGCAGGCCGGCGAGCTCTCGCCGACCAACGACGAAGGCCGCTCCGAAGAGCGGCCTTCTGCTGATGTGCCCCCGACAGGAGTCGAACCTGCGACCTACGGTACCGGAAACCGGCGCTCTATCCACTGAGCTACGGAGGCGTACCGATCGACCTTATCACTCGTCCGGGGTGGTCTCCGACCCGCCCGCTTCGGTGACCGGGGCAGCCCGCAGCTCGTCGAGCGCGGCGGCCAGCTTCTCGGCGAGGTAGCGGTGGCCCGCGGTCGACGGATGCTTGCGTCCGACCTCCACGTCGATCACGGAGAGGTAGTTCTGCTCGGTGATCCAGTGCTGCTGCACGGGGGAGATGTACCACCAGCCGCGGGCGGCCGCGAGCTCGGACAGGTCGTGGTCGATGCGGGCGGTCTGCGTGCCGACGGGGAGCTCGTGCGGGGCGGGGCCGAGCACGACGATCGCGGCCTCCGGGTACAGCGCGGTGAGCGCGTCCCAGGCGGCGGTCACGGCGTCGCGGTAGCCCACCTCGCCCTGGGCGCGGTCGTTGATGGAGCCCTGCACGATCACCAGGTCGGGGTCGATCGCGGGGTCGAGGGCGGCGATCCGCTCCCCGAACGTGGGGCCGTCGAGCCCCGGCTTGAGGTAGCCGCTGCCGCGCACGCCGTTGACGACCGTGTGCCCGTGGATCAGGTCGGCGAGCACGTACGCGTACCCGAGCGTGGGATCCGTGGCCGCCGAGCCGTAGGTCCACGAGTCGCCGAAGACCAGCACGGTGGGGTCGTCGGGGAGCGTGAGGGGAGCCGGAGCGATGGCCGCGGTGGCGGTGTCGTGACCGGCGGCGACGGGCGCGGCGGAGGGAGCGGGAGTCCACGGCCGCCACACACCCAGAACGCCCGCCGTGACGGCGAGCACCAGTGCGGTGGCGACCCCGGCGGCACGCAGTCGGCGGCGGGTGGCGGGGGCCTTCATGGCATGAGAGTAGATCACGGTCGGCCGAACGCAAATTCGGCGCGACGCACGGGGGCGGAGATCGCCCGTCCGCGCCCGTAAACTGGGGAGTCTATGAACCCCGAAACGCTCGCCTCCGCCATCCTCGCCGTCCTCGCACCGATCGCCGAGGCTCGACGTCCCGGCGAGCCGCTCGGGGTCACCGCCGCCGACGTCGTGCTGGAGCGTCCGCGCAACCGCGACCACGGCGACTGGGCCTCCAACATCGCGATGCGCCTGGCGAAGCCGCTCGGCACGAACCCGCGCGAGCTGGCGCAGGAGATCGCCGACGGGCTCGTCCGCGTCGACGGGGTCGCGAGCGCCGAGGTCGCCGGTCCCGGGTTCCTCAACATCCGTCTCGACGCGGCCGCGGCCGGCGCGCTCGCGAAGGTCATCGTCGACGCCGGTCCCGCGTACGGCACCAACTCCTCGCAGGAGGGCGTGAGCGTCAACGTCGAGTTCGTCTCGGCCAACCCCACGGGTCCGCTGCACATCGCGCACACGCGCTGGGCCGCCCTGGGCGACGCGATCGTGCGCCTGCTGCTGGCGAGCGGTGCGCACGCGGTGCGCGAGTACTACATCAACGACGCCGGCGTGCAGATGGACCGCTTCGCGGGCTCGGTGCTCGCCGCCGCGAAGGGCGAGCCGACCCCCGAGGGCGGCTACCCCGGCGAGTACATCACCACGCTCGCCGGCCGCGTGCTCGAGGCCCGCCCCGACCTGCTCGACCTCCCCGAGGCCGAGCAGCTCGACGTCGCCCGCGAGCTCGCGTACGAGTACCAGCTCGCCGAGATCACGCACTCGCTTGACCGCTTCAACGTGCCGTTCGACGTGTGGTTCTCCGAGCGCACGCTGCACGCGAAGGACGCGTCGGGCCTGAGCTTGATCGACCGTGCCGTCGACCGCCTCCGCGAGCAGGGGCACGTGTTCGACCAGGACGGCGCGGTGTGGGTGCGCACGACCGACTTCGGCGACGACAAGGACCGCGTGATCCGCCGCTCGAACGGCGAGTACACGTACTTCGCCGCCGATGCCGCGTACTACCTCGACAAGGGCGACCGCGGCTTCCGCGACAAGATCTACCTCCTCGGCGCCGACCACCACGGCTACGTGCACCGCCTCAAGGCGGTCGCCGGTGCCGCGGGGGAGGACCCGGAGAAGAACGTCGAGGTGCTGATCGGCCAGATGGTGTCGATCAACGGCGCCCGCCTGAGCAAGCGCGCGGGCAACATCATCGAGATGGACGACCTGCTCGACTGGCTCGGCACCGACGCGCTGCGCTACTCGCTGGAGCGCTCGCCCGCCGACTCGCCGCTCGACCTCGACCCCGAGCTGCTGCAGAAGCGCACCAACGACAACCCGGTGTTCTACGTGCAGTACGCCCACGCGCGCACGCACAACGTGGCCCGCAACGCCGCCGACTCCGGTGTCGACCGCTCCGAGTTCGCGCCGGAGACGCTGACGCACGAGAGCGAGGCCGCCCTGCTGGGCGCGCTGCAGGAGTTCCCGCGCATCGTGGCGTTCGCCGCTCAGGTGCGCGAACCCCACCGCGTGGCCCGCTACCTGGAGGAGCTCGCGGGCCTGTACCACCGCTGGTACGACAACTGCCGCGTGATCCCGCTCAGCGACGACCCGGTCGAGAGCGTGCACCGCACCCGCCTGTGGCTGAACGACGCCGCCGGTCAGGTGTTCCGCAACGGCCTCGGCCTGCTGGGCGTCTCGGCTCCCGAGCGCATGTGACCGGCCGCCCGTGCGGCAGGATGACACCATGAGCGACGACAACCACACGCTGCCGTACCCCGAGCCGTCGCGGGAGCACCCGACGCTGGTGATCCCCGACGCGGCGGCGCCGCAGCCGGAGAAGGCCAGGCGCCGGCCGCGGTGGCCGTGGGTCGTGCTGATCGTGGTCGTGGTGCTCGCGGTGCTCGTCGTGGCGGCGGAGCTCATCGCCCGCGCCGTGCTTCCCGGCGTGGTGCGGTCGATCGTGATCGAGCAGCTCGACCTTCCGGCGGATCAGCAGCTCGATGTGGAGACCACGGGCCTGCTCCTGCCGCAGCTCATCGGCGGACGCCTCGACACGTTGCACCTGTCCACCGACGCGGTGACCCTGGAGGGCATCACCGGCGCGGCCGACGTGACCGCGACCGGCGTGCCCCTGCGCGGCGGCGACCTCGGCGGCGCCGACGGCACGATCCGCATCGACCAGGAGCAGTTCACGGCGCTGCTGGCCACGACCGACCTCCCGGTGGACTCCGTCGAGCTGGACGAGCCGAATGCCACGCTGGGCGGCTCCTTCGACGTGCTGGGCACCGCGGTGCCGGTGTCGATCACGCTCACCCCGGGCGCGGTCGACGGCGATCTGGAGCTGACTCCCGTGGCGGCGAGCGTCGGCGGGATCGACATCGACCTGTCCCGCGTCGGCTCGTCCCTGGGCGGACTGGGCGAGGGCCTCACGGAGCCGCGTCGCGTCTGCATCGCGGATCAGCTGCCGGCCGGGCTCACCCTCACCGGGCTGCAGATCTCCGGTGATGCCGCCGTGATCGACGTGGATGTCGACGGCGCGATCGTCACCGACGAGGCGCTGCAGGAGAAGGGCACCTGCCCGCGCTGACCGGCTACCCGGCCTCGGCGCGCGGTCCGTCCATCCGGGCCCGCAGGAGCTCGGCGAGCCACTGCGGCCGCTGCAGCGGGATGCCGTGGCCACAGCCGTCGACCGTGACCAGCGTGCTGCTGGGGAGCGCACGGTGCAGTGCCGCGGCGGAACGGTGCATGAGCTTCTTCTCGTTCTGTCCGACGAGGACGCGCGCCGAGCCGGGGAACTGCGACCACGCGGGCGGCGGCGC
The DNA here is from genome assembly GCF_004794375.1 of Microbacterium sp. K35. Taxonomy (NCBI): domain Bacteria; kingdom Bacillati; phylum Actinomycetota; class Actinomycetes; order Micrococcales; family Microbacteriaceae; genus Microbacterium; species Microbacterium sp. K35. The sequence continues at coordinate 8,527 of NZ_SSDM01000099.1, forward strand.
GAAGCGCAGGTTCTCCGCCACCGCGGTCACCAGGGTCTCGCGCGAGATGCCGGCCGAGGTGCGCAGGTAGGCGGGGAGCAGGTCGTCGGGCACGAACAGCTCCCGCGCCTGCAGCCGGGCGAAGCGCTCGTTCTTCGCCAGCCCGGCGGTCGTCCGCAGGAGCGCGAGGGTCGGGCCGATCGCGCGCGCCGGTTCCGCCTGGGCGCTGATCACCACCGCGTCGGACACCAGGTCGGGGCGCTGCGCGGCGAGCAGCACGGTCAACTGCGCGCCGAGCGAGAACCCGACCACGGTCGCGGGGGCGGACTCGTGCTCCAGGAGCCGGGCGAGCGCGTCGACGGTCGCGGCGTGCGACACGTACGGCTCGCTCGCACTCGCGCCGTGGCCGGGCAGGTCGGGCACGATCACCCGGTGGTCCGCCCCGAGCCGGGCGCGCACCGGGTCCCACATCCACCCGGCGACCCCGCCACCGTGCAGCAGGAGAAGGGGTCGTGTGCCGGCCGGGCCGGAAGTCTCGTGGTGCACGTCACTGCCTCTCGAACGTCGCCGCCATGCGGCCGATGGTGTCGATCGTGCTCTCCAGTCGATCGCGATCGAGGGGGCCGAGCAGCCGCGCGGCCGACAGCAGGCCGAGCGTGGCGCTCGACAGGGCGAGGGCGAGCGACTCCGGCGCCACGTCGGCGACGACGAGCCCGCGTCGCCGCAGGTCGTGCACCCACGCGATCACGCGCTCGTGTCGTTCCCGGTACCGTCCGTCCTGCTCCTCCGCGACGTGCGCCCCGAGCACGCCGGTGTCGTCGAGGAACGCCGCGGTCATCAGCTCGTCGTCGAGCAGCGCGCGGGCGGTCGCACGATATGCGGCGGCGAGCGAGGGGTGCGCGCCGAGCTCCTGCTCCACGCGCGCGGCGATGCGGGCGTTGCCGCGTTGCAGCAGGGCGTCGCGCACGTCGCGCTTCGACGTGAACTCCCGGTACACGGCGCCCTTCGCGATCCCCGCGTCCTCCGCGACGGCGGCGATGCTCATGGCGTCGAAGCCGCGGGCGAGCACGAGCCGCTCGGCCGCGTCGAGGATGCGGTCGCGGCGGTGGGGGATGAGCGGTCTAGGCATCGGCCCGCCCGTCGAGGTGTTCGAGCAGCGCCGCGGTGACGACGTCGGGACGATCGCGCTGCACCCAGTGGCCGGCGCCGGGGACCACGACCAGACGGGCGTCGGGCAGCAGGCGCGCAGCGGTGCGGATGCGGTCGAGGGGCACACCGGAGTCGCGGTCGCCGTGCACCAGCAGCGTCGGCGTGCGCACGGACGGCAGCCGGTCGGTGTACACCGTGCGCAGTCGGTTCCACCGCACCTGGTCGCGCTGCCACTCGCCGAACGTCGCGAGCCCGGTGCCCGTGGCGGCCTCGGAGAGCACGGCTTCGACGAGCTCGGGCGTGCGCGCCTCCGGGCTGCGCACCAGGTCGGCGAGACCCTTCTCCATCGCGGTGGCGTTGCGCGCGTACGAGCGCGTCATCGCGGAGAGCAGGCCGGAGCGCAGCAGCAGGAAGGTGGAGAAGTGGGTGAGGGCGCCGAGCGGACCGTCGGCCAGCCGCGGCATCAGCCCGTAGCAGCCGAGCAGGGCGGCCGCGCGTGCCTGCCCGGGGCGGTCGAGGAGGTGCCCGACGGTCAGACCACCGCCGAGGGAGAGCCCGGCGACGACGTAGTCGCGCAGGCGCAGCGCGTCGACGAGCTCGCCCACGTACTGCACCAGCCGCTCCTGCGTGAGCCTCCACTCCGGACGGGGACTGTGCCCGAAGCCGGGGTGGTCCGGCGCGAGAACCCAGTGCCCGGCGGCGGCGAGCTGCGGGCCGATGCCGCCCCAGGAGAGCTCGGCGCTGTCGGCTCCGCCGCCGTGCAGCAGCAGGAGGGGCGAGCCGGATTCGTGCGTCGGGGTCCATTCGCACAGTGAGACCTCGGCGCCGGGGAGGCTGATGCGCGTCCGCGTGGGAGTCATGCGTGTCCTCTCGTTGTGACCAAACTAGCAGTTATGGTCACAACGAGGGTCGCGCGGTCAGCGGTCCTCGTGTGCGGCGCCGGTCCCGGCCTCCTCTGCGGCGGCGCGCTGGGCTTCGCGCAGCTCCGCGGTCGCCACCTGCACGTCCACCTCGGCGCGCTGCAGCCGGCGCTGCACGAACGTCCGAGCGCCGAACCGCTCGTGCAGCCGGTCCTTGCGCTCCTCCTCGGCGGTCACGATGTACGCGCAGGCCACCAGAATCACCTGCGTCGACAGGTTGAGCCAGATCAGCAGGGCCAGCAGCGAGGCGAACGACGCCAGCAGCGGGTTGCTGGTGGCACCGCCGACGAACAGGCCGGACAGCTCCTGCAGCACGATGAGCCCGAACGCCCCGAGCAGCGCCCCCGTCCACAGCGACCGCGCCGCGGGGCGCACCCCGGACAGCAGAAGGAACGCGCCGACGATGAGCGCGGCGTCGAGCGCGAAGACCACCACGAGCGACAGCAGCCGCACCGTCACGGCGACCGCGGGGGAGTCCGACGGCAGACCCAGGAGGTCCGCGATCCACGTGGCGCCGAGCTGCCCGATGAACGTCAGTGCGGCCGCGAGCACGAAGGCCACGCCGATGCCGAGCCCCAGGAGCAGGTTGCGCACGATCACCCAGATCCACAGGATGTCGGACTGCACGGTCCCGGCGATCACGCGGATGGCCGTGCGCAGCGAGCCGATGGCTCCCAGCGCCGCACCGATCAGGGCGACCAGGGAGACCAGCCCGGCGACGGAGAGCGACGCCGGGGCGCGGAGGTCTTTCGCATCGATCACGCCGTCGTCGCCGATCAGCCCGGGCACGGCGGCCTGCACCGCGTCGATGATCGCGCGCCACGCGTCGGGGTTGCCCGCGAGCCACAGCGCCGCGATCGAGAACCCGAGCAGCACGCCCGCGAACACGCTGAACAGCGCGCGGTAGGTGACGCTGTCGGCCAGCATCGGGCCACGGCGCTCGGAGTACAGCAGCGCCGCGCGGACGGGGCGACGCGCGAGGGCCCAGGCGATGACGGGTCCTGTGATGCGCGCGACGAGTCCGGGCCGCGACGGCCCGTCGGATCGGGTGTGAGCGTCTGTTGCGTCGGTGTCTGCCACGCCCCCACCCTAGGAGAGCCGCGACGGGGGTCCCCAGGGGCTTGACGCGGGCTGTCACCGTGCGCAGGCGGATCGGGGCGTTGCCCTAGAATCGGGGGCAACTCGATGTGCGCCCTCCCGCCCGAGACCCGACCCACGATTGGTGCTCCGTGCTTGCTCCTGCCGACTCGCTCGCCCCGGAATGGCTCCTCGTCCCCGATGACCCGAACGATCTCGCGAGCGGTGTGTGGCCGGCGTCGGCCCGTCGTGACGAGGATGGAGCGCTCGTGCTCGCCGGCGTGCGCGCCACCGAGCTCGCCCGCACCTACGGCACCCCGGTCCTGGTGCTCGACGAGGACGAGGTCCGCACCAGGGCGCGCGCCTTCCGGGTGGCGTTCGACCGGGCCGCGGCGGAGCACGGCACCACGGCGCAGGTGTACTACGCGGGCAAGGCGTTCCTGAGCACGACCATCGCCCGGTGGGTCGTCGACGAGGGGCTCCGCGTCGACGTGTGCACGGGCGGCGAGCTCGCGGTGGCCCTGGCCGCCGGTGTCGCGCCCGCGTCGCTCGGCTTCCACGGCAACAACAAGTCGGTCGCCGAGCTGGAGCGCGCGGTGCAGGTGGGTGTCGGCACGATCGTGGTCGACAGCGCGATCGAGATCGAGCGGCTGGCCGCGATCACGGCCCGCACCGATGCGGTGCAGCGGGTCATGGTGCGCGTCATCAGCGGCGTGCACGCCGAGACCCACGACTTCCTCGCCACCGCCCACGAAGACCAGAAGTTCGGCTTCCCCCTCGCCGAGGCGGAGGTCGCCGTCGCCCGCATCCGCGAGATCCCCGGGCTGGAGTTCGCCGGTCTGCACTGTCACATCGGTTCGCAGATCTTCGGCGTCGCCGGGTTCCGCGAGTCGGCGTCGCGCGTGCTCGAGCTGCATGCGGCGCTCCTGGAGCACGGACCCGTCCCGCAGCTCAACCTCGGCGGCGGCTTCGGCATCGCGTACACCCGGGTCGACGACCCCACGCCGATCGATGAGCTCGCTGCCGCCATCGTGGCCGCGGTCGCCGAGGGCTGCGCGGCCAGGGGCATCCCCATGCCCGCGCTGTCGTTCGAGCCGGGCAGGGCCATCATCGGCACGGCCGGAGTGACCCTGTACGAGGTCGGCACCACGAAGGACGTGACGATCGCCTCCGGGGCGACCCGCCGCTACGTCAGCGTGGACGGCGGGATGAGCGACAACGCCCGCACCGCCCTGTACGGCGCCAGCTACTCGGCGCGGCTGGCATCGCGCACGGGGGAGGGCGAGCCGCAGCTGAGCCGCGTCGTCGGCAAGCACTGCGAGTCGGGCGACATCGTGGTCGACCACGAGTACCTTCCCGCCGACCTCGCACCGGGCGACCTGCTGGCCGTTCCGGCGACGGGTGCCTACTGCGCTTCGCTGTCGAGCAACTACAACCACGTCCCGCGACCGCCGATCGTGGCGGTGCGCGACGGCCGTTCGCGGGTGATCGTCCGCGGCGAGACCGTCGACGACCTGCTGGCCCGCGATGCGGGCATCGACGGGGCCGACGCCCCCGAGGGAGACCGATGACCCACCCCCTGAAGGAGCACGCATGACTGACTACCGACGACTTCGCGTGGCGCTGCTGGGCGCCGGAGCGGTCGGCTCCCAGGTGGCGGCGCTGCTGCTGCGCCACGGCGACGAGCTCGCCGATCGTGCGGGAGCCGCCCTCGAGCTCGCGGGCATCGCGGTGCGCGATGTGGACGCCCCGCGCGACGTGGAGCTGCCGAAGGAGCTGTTCACGACCGACGCCGAGTCGCTCATCCTCGGCGCCGACATCGTGATCGAGCTGATCGGCGGGATCGAGCCGGCGCGCTCCAACATCCTGCAGGCGATCGGCTCCGGTGCCGACGTCGTCACCGCGAACAAGGCGCTGCTGGCGACGCACGGGCCCGAGCTGTTCGAGGCGGCCGACCGCGTGGGCGCCTCGGTGTACTACGAGGCCGCCGCGGCCGGTGCCATCCCGATCATCCGGCCGCTGCGCGACTCGCTCGCGGGCGACCGCGTGGTGCGGATCATGGGCATCGTGAACGGCACCACGAACTACATCCTCGACCGGATGGACACCGAGGGGGCCGACTTCGCCGACGTGCTCGCCGATGCGCAGCGCCTGGGATACGCCGAGGCCGACCCCACCGCCGACGTCGAGGGCTACGACGCGGCACAGAAGGCCGCGATCCTCGCGAGCCTCGCCTTCCACACCGCCGTCCCGCTCGACGCGGTGCACCGCGAGGGCATCACCTCGATCACGGCGTCGATGATCGAGGAGGCGCGCGCGGCGGGCTTCGTGATCAAGCTGCTCGCGGTGTGCGAGCGCATCGAGGCGAACGGTGCCGAGTCGATCTCGGTGCGCGTGTATCCGGCGCTGGTCCCCGCGACCCATCCGCTCGCCTCCGTGCACGGCGCGAACAACGCCGTGTTCGTCGAGGCGGAGGCCGCCGGCTCGCTCATGTTCTACGGCGCGGGCGCCGGCGGCGTGCAGACGGCCTCTGCCGTGATGGGCGACGTGGTCTCGGCCGCGCGGCGCCACATCGCCGGCGGCGTCGGGGTGGGGGAGTCGACCAGGGCGAACCTCCCCATCGTGCCGATCGGTCACGTCACCACCCGCTACCAGATCACGCTCGAGGTCTCCGATGCGCCGGGCGTGCTCGCGACGGTCGCGGGCATCCTCAGCGACGGCGGCGTCTCGGTCGCGACGGTCGTGCAGACCGTCGAGGGTGAGGACGAGCCGACCGCCCGCCTCATCATCGGCACGCACCGCGCGACGGAGCAGGCACTGAGCGACACGGTCGCGGTCCTCGCGGGCAGCGACGTCGTCGCCCGGGTCGTGTCCGTGCTGCGGGTGGAAGGCGAGTGAGCACCGTGGCCGCCCCGGCGCCGGAGGAGCAGCGCTCGATCCTCGGCCGCACGGTCGAGGTCACGGTGCCAGCGACCAGTGCCAACCTGGGCCCCGGCTTCGACACGCTCGGCCTGGCGCTCAGCGTGTACGACCACCTCGAGGTCACCGCCCTGCCGGCCGGACAGCTGGAGATCGAGGTCACGGGGTCGGGTGCGGACGACATCCCGCGCGATGCGTCGAACCTGATCGTGCGCACGGTCGCCTACGTGTTCCAGGACGTCGGGCGCCCGGTCCCCGGGCTGCGCATCGTCGCGGAGAACGGCGTGCCGCACGGCCGCGGACTCGGTTCGTCGGGTGCCGCTGTCGCCGCGGGCGTCCTGGCCGCGAAGGGTCTGCTGGCGGGCGACGTGGATCTGTCCGACACCGACCTGCTCCGCCTGGCGACCGAGATCGAGGGTCACCCCGACAACGTCGCCCCCGCGCTGTTCGGCGGGCTCACGATCGCGTGGATGGGCGAGCACGGACCGCAGCACAAGAAGCTGCTCGTGCACCGGGGCGTCTCGCCGCTCGTGCTCGTCCCCGCCTACACGATGTCGACGTCGCAGGCGCGGTCGCTGCAGCCGCCGCACGTGTCGACGGCCGATGCGGTGTTCAACCTGTCGCGCTCCGCCCTGCTGGTCGCGGCGCTCATGCAGAGCCCCGAGCTGCTGCTCGATGCGACGGCCGACCGGCTGCACCAGGACTACCGCGCCGAGGCGATGCCCGAGACGCAGCGGCTCGTGCAGGCGCTGCGCGCGGCCGGGTTCGCCGCGGTCGTGTCGGGTGCGGGCCCCAGCGTGCTCGTGCTCGCCGACGGCCCGGGCAGCCGTCAGGACGCGGTGGAACTCGCCGATCGTGTGACCGACACCCCGTGGGAGGCGCTGCTGCTCGCCGTCGACGTTCGTGGTGGTACAGTGGGGGATCGAGCGGAGGGCTCCACGTAACGTCGTGAATCTGGCCCCATTGCAACTCTTGCAAGACCCGCACGCAAACCCTTGAGGCACAAGTGCCGAGGCTGGCTGACGCCGAGCGTCAGCCCGTGCGATCGTGCGCAGCACCCGTTGTGCGCGTTCACGCTCATATCCCATGACCTATAAGGGAGTACTCGTGGAGAACCTCTCCGAGACCCAGAACGATCAGGCTGCTCCGGTGGCCGACGCCGTCCAGACCGCGGAGTCCGCGCCGGTGCGCAAGCGCGCTCCGCGCCGGGCGACCACGGCGACCGCCGCCGCGAAGGCCGAGAAGTCGGCCGAGGAGTCGGCCGCGGCACCCGCCGAGGCC
>NZ_SSDM01000100.1:0-5117 GCF_004794375.1 Microbacterium sp. K35
GCGCCGGGTGGCCGCCGACGTCGTCCGGCTCCGCGACGAGAGCGCCGCCCACGTGGCGGTGGTCACGCTGCACACCGCGCCGCGCGCGACCGGAGACGCCGCCGCCCTCGCCCGGTCGCTCGACGAGGTGACCGCGCTCGACTGGTCCGGCGCCGTCCTGGCGGTCGAGCACTGCGACGCGCACGTGCCGGACCGGACGCCCGAGAAGGGGTTCCTGCCCCTCGCGGACGAGATCGCCGCGATCCGCCTGGCCGACGTCCCGGTGGGGCTGTGGCTGAACTGGGGGCGCTCCGCGATCGAGCTCCGCGATGCCGACGCGGTCACCGCGCAGATCGCCGACGCCGCGGCGTCCGGCCTGCTGACCGGGCTCGCCCTCTCCGGCGCCGCCCCCGTGGAGAGCCCCTACGGCTACCCGTGGATCGACGCGCACCTCCCGATCGCGGAGACCCACCCCGCGTCGCGCTCTCTGCTCGACCGCGCCCACGTCGCGGCGGCCCTCACCGCCGCCGGCGACGTCGCGTGGCTCGGCCTGAAGGTCGCGCGCCGCCCCGACGACCGCACGGTCGCCGACATCCTCCGCACCGCCGCCGCGAACCTGGACCTCGTGCGCGCCTCCGCCTGAGCCGTCGCGAAACTCACAGCCCGCTCCCAGCCCCGCGGGACCAAAACGGGGACGGCGCGGGTTCTCCTCTATGACGCCGCAGCCAGCGGCGCCGGACAAGGAGCCACTCATGTCGAACGACTACGGCAAGACCCCCGAGGCGGTCAGCGCCCTGACGAACCTGCAGTACGAGGTGACGCAGCAGGACGCCACCGAGCCGCCCTTCCGCAACGCCTACTGGAACACCCACGACGACGGCATCTACGTCGATGTGGTCTCCGGGCAGCCGCTGTTCTCGTCCCGCGACAAGTACGACAGCGGCACCGGCTGGCCGAGCTTCACGCGCCCGATCGACGCCGAGGCCGTGACCACCAAGACCGACCGCACGCTGTGGATGACCCGCACCGAGGCCCGCTCGACCGGAGCCGACAGCCACCTGGGTCACGTGTTCGACGACGGACCGGCGGCCGAGGGCGGCCTGCGCTACTGCATGAACTCCGCGGCCCTGCGCTTCATCCCGGCTGACAGGCTGGAGGAGGAGGGGTACGGTCGCTACAGCCGCCTCTTCGCCGCGGACCCCACCACGACACCCGACACCCCCGACACCGCTGAGGAGCAGTCATGACCGACACCGGAACCATCACCCGCACCCCCGGGACCGAGACCGCCGTGCTGGCGGGCGGCTGCTTCTGGGGCATGGAAGACCTGATCCGCCGCCAGCCCGGGGTGCTCGACACCCGCGTGGGCTACACCGGTGGCGAGAACGACCACGCCACCTACCGCAACCACCCCGGTCACGCGGAGGCGGTCGAGATCGTGTTCGACCCGACCCAGACGACCTACCGCGACATCCTCGCGTTCTTCTTCCAGATCCACGACCCGTCGACGCTGAACCGTCAGGGCAACGACATCGGGTCGAGCTACCGCTCCGCGATCTTCCCGCTCACTCCCGAGCAGGAGCAGGTCGCGCGCGACACGATCGCCGACGTCGACGCCTCCGGGCTGTGGCCGGCGAAGGCCGTCACCACCATCGAGCCCGCCGGGCCGTTTTGGCAGGCCGAGGAGGAGCACCAGGACTACCTGATCAAGTACCCGAACGGCTACACGTGCCACTTCCCGCGCGCGGGCTGGGTGCTGCCGAAGCGTGAGGACGCCACCGCGAGCTGACCGCGGTCAGCCCTCGGCGAAGAAGGCGAGCGCGGCTTCCTTGAAGTCGCGCGAGCCCGGCGCGTTGAAGTGATGCCGGTTCGGGATCTCCACGAACCGGCCGTCGGGGGCCGCGGCCGCCAGCGCCCGCGAGCCCTCGATGATCGCGTCTTTCGACCCGGTCGCGAACAGGATCGGCCGGGTCGGGGCGTCGGCCGGGTCGGGGTCGATCGTGCCGGAGCCGCGCAGCCCCTCCGCCAGCGCGACCAGGGCCCGCAGGTCGTTGCCGGGCACGCGCTCGGTCAGGGCGATGTAGTTCTGGGTGGTGCGGTCGGTCACCGGCGTGCCGTCGGCGAGATACGCCCGCACCTCGTCCAGGTCGAGCCGGGCCAGGGGGATGCCGTCGGGAACCCCTCCGAGCACCGCCCGGCCGATCCGGTGCGGGAGCTCCCGCACGACCTCCCAGCCGACGCGCGCACCCAGCGAGTAGCCCAGGTAGAAGGCGTCGTCGACGAGGTAGGTGTCCATCACCGTCTCCACGTCGGTCGCCAGGGCGCGGATGGCGTAGGCGTCGGCCTCGTGCGGCTTGTCGCTCTGGCCGTGCCCCCGCTGGTCCAGAGCCAGCACGCGGTAGCCGGCCGCGGTGAGCTCGCGCACCCAGCCCGTGAGCACCCAGTTGTCGCGCGCGCTCGACGCGAAGCCGTGCACCGCCACCACGACCGGGGCATCGAGCTCACCCCACGTGTAGGTCGCCAGCCGGGTGCCGTCGGGGGCGTACACGTGCTGGGGAGCGGGCATCGCGGTCAGGTCGGAGAGGGGAACGGCCACCCCTCCATCCTGCTCCCTCTCGCGCGGCAACGGCCGCACCGACGACGAACCCCCTCCTGCGGGCACGGTGCAGAAGGGGGCGTTCGTCGGGGTCCCCGCCGGCGGCGCCCCTCCCCGGATGACGGAGGGAGGGGCGCCGACCCGGGTCAGACCCGGTCGCGGAGCGCGGCGCCGAGCTCGGCGTCCACGTTCGTCCAGTACTGGAAGAAGCGCTCGCGGATCGCGTCGATCGTGATCGAGCGGCCCTGGCCGGTCAGCGTCTCCAGGAAGCGGGCGCGCTGCTCCCCGTCGAACACCTCGCGGTAGAGCGTGCCGGCCTGGCCGAAGTCGTCGTCCTCGGCGTGCAGGGTCGCCGCGGAGCGCGTCAGCTCGCCGTCGGCCGCCCAGTTCGCCTCGACACCCTTCGCCGGGTCGGCCTCGGGGCCGCCGGCGGGGCCGAACGAGTTCGGCTGGTAGGTGCGGTGCGCGGCGTCGTTGTACTGGTAGCGCATCGAGCCCTCGTGCTGGTAGTTGCGCACCTCGGCCGCGTGCGGCTGGTTGACCGGCAGCTGGTTGTAGTTCGCGCCGATGCGGTGACGCTGCGCGTCGGGGTACGCGAAGATGCGGCCCATCAGCATCTTGTCCGGCGAGATGCCCGTGCCGGGCACCTGGTTGCCGGGCGCGAAGCCCGCCTGCTCGATCTGCGCGAAGAAGTTCTCCGGGTTGCGGTTCAGGGTCAGCGTGCCGACCTTGATGCGCGGGTAGTCCTTCTTCGAGATCGTCTTGGTCAGGTCGAACGGGTTGAAGCGGTAGTCCTTCGCCTCGTCGTACGGCATGATCTGCACGTACAGGTCCCACTTCGGGAAGTCGCCCTGGGCGATCGACTGGAACAGGTCGCGGCGGTAGTGGTCGGCGTCGGTGCCGGCGAGCTTCTCGGCCTCCTCCGGGCTCATCGCCTCGACACCCTGGTGTGCCAGGAAGTGGTACTTCACCCAGAACAGCTCGCCCGCGGCGTTCACCCACGAGTAGGTGTGCGAGCCGTAGCCGTTCATGTGGCGCCAGCTGCGGGGGAGCCCGCGGTCGCCCATGAGGTACGTGACCTGGTGGGCGGACTCGGGCGAGAGCGTCCAGAAGTCCCACTGCATGTCGGCGTCGCGCAGACCGGAGTCGCCCAGGCGCTTCTGCGAGTGGATGAAGTCGGGGAACTTGATGGCGTCGCGCAGGAAGAACGTGGGGGTGTTGTTGCCCACGATGTCGAGGTTGCCCTCGGTCGTGTAGAACCGCAGCGAGAAGCCGCGCACGTCGCGCCAGGTGTCGGGGGAGCCCTGCTCGCCCGCGACGGAGGAGAAGCGGATCAGCGTCTCGGACGTGGCACCGGGCTGGAACACCGCGGCCCTGGTGTACTGCGACACGTCCTCCGTGACGACGAACTCGCCGAACGCGCCACCGCCCTTGGCGTGCGGGTTGCGCTCCGGCACCCGCTCGCGGTTGAACGAGGCGATCTTCTCGACCAGGTGCTGGTCGTGCAGCACGGTGGGGCCGTCGGCACCGACCGTGAGGGAGTGGGTGTCGCTCGCGATGGGCGTACCCGTCTGCGTCGTGGTGGCCGGACGGTTCGACCCGATGGGGTTCGACATGGTGTTCTCCTTCTGCGCGCGGGCACGCCGAACAGCGCCGTCGGGGGACGGGCGGTCGGAGGCGGGCCTACGCGGCGTTCTGGCAGCTGGGGCACAGGCCCCAGAAGGTGACTTCGGCTGTCTGGACGGTGAATCCCCCCGTGGAGGAGGGGGTGAGGCACGGCGCCTCGCCGACGACGCAGTCCACGTCGCCGATCGCACCGCAGGAGGTGCACACGACGTGGTGGTGGTTGTCGCCGATGCGCCGTTCGTAGAGCGCCGCGGATCCTGCCGGTTCGATCCGGCGGATGAGCCCCGCCGTCGTCAGGTCCGCGAGGATGTTGTGCACCGACTGGATCGACGTGGTCGGCAGCGACTCGGAGACCGCGCGGTAGACGCGCTCCGCATCCGTGTGGGCCATGGAGCCGAGAGCCTCGAGAACGGCGACGCGGCCCGCGGTCGCACGCAGCCCGGCGCCTCGCAGCGCCGAGTCGAGGTCTGTCTCCATGTCCTCGACTCTACACGTTCTTTTGAGTGACTCAAAAAGAGCATGCCGGCATGGCGAGTCGCCCCGGCGGCCGCGGGCCTCAGCGCCGCGTCACCGTGAAGCCCCGTCCCCGCACGCGCACGCGGCCGCCCGGGGTGCCGTTCCCGCGCGGTGCTCCGCTCTCGTCGTAGGCCGTGCCCGCTCCGGGTGCCACAGGTGCCACGCGCTGCTGCTCCGCGGTCGCGTTGGCGTACAGCACCGCCGCGCCGCCCGTGGTCGCGTACACCGCCGTGGTCACGCGGGGTTGCACCACCAGCGCGTCCAGGCGCAGGTCGCCGCGGCTGGTGCAGCGCACGGTCACGGGGCCGTCCGGGAGCCCGCCGCCGAGCAGCTGCGGCACGAGCATGCCGTCCGCCTCCGTGAGTCCGCGGTCGCCCGTGCCCCCGGCCGCGGACTCACT
>NZ_SSDM01000101.1:0-1650 GCF_004794375.1 Microbacterium sp. K35
CGGCGGCCTTGGCGGTGAGCCGGGCGCGTCCGAGCATCGTCTCCGAGGCCCGCACGGTGACCGGCAGCGTCTCGGCGACGAGCGGGCCGAAGCGCCGCCCTCTCGCCACCGCCACCGCGAGCCCGGCGGCGAGGAGCAGGAGGATGGCCGGGGTGACCCAGTCCGGCGTGAGGCTGCCGAGCGTGTCCGGTGCGGCGGTGCCCTCGACGTCGGAGTCCTGGAAGGAGGGGACGTACCAGACGAGGTGGTCAGACTGGCCGAGCAGCGCGAGGCCGAGGGCGGCGTTGCCGTTCTCGGCGAGGAAGGCGTTGCTGAACAGCTTGGTGCCGTCGACGATCGTGCGACGGTTGCCGTCGCGGTCGTCCACGAGCACGGCCGCGCCGCTGTCGTCGCCGAAGCAGGCGTCGACGCCGCTCGCGGGCGAGAACAGGCGGTCGGGCCGGATCGTGCCCACCTCGGCGAACTCGGGCACGGCGCAGTCGGCCGCGGCGGTGGAGACGCTGCCCGGCGCGGGCTCGCCGATCCGCAGTTCCCCGAGCAGGTGCGTGCCGGTGGAGAGGAAGACCACGCGTGCGGCCGGCGCGATGAGGTCGGCGATCGCGTCGTCGCTCAGGGTGTACGGGTTGGTCATGGCCAGCGTGGCATCGTCGTCCAGTGCCGCGCGGACCTCGGCGCGGCTGCGGGCGACCTCGACCTCGACGCCCCGGTCGCGGAGGATCTCGGCGAGGGCGAGCGCTCCCGTGTCGCTGCGGCTCTCGGGGTCGAGGGCACCGCGAGCGCCGGGGCTGCTGGCGGCGAACTGCGAGGCGGCATAGGCCACGACGAGCACGAGGACGCCGATGAGCGCCCAGCCGACGATCGCGCCTGTGCGGCGAGGGCGCCGCTCGGCCGTCGTGGCGTCCTGCGGGGTGACGAGGGTCATGCGGGTACCGCCTCCGGTCGCCGCGCGCGCAGGCGGTCGTCGGTCGCGGCGAGCTCGCGGTAGGTCTCCTCGGAGGCGGGGTGGCGCAGGTAGCGCACATCGTCGAAGGCGGCGGCGGCGCGGCGCATCGCGTCGGACTCCTCGGCGAACACGAGGCTCGCCGATCGTGCGATGGCCTGCGCGGTCGCGCCGGGCGCGGGGTCGATGAGGTCGCGTTCGAGGAGGCTGCGCGCGATGGCCCGGTAGCGCAGCACCACGGCCGTGTCCCAGTCGCCGTCGCGCGCACTGCGCTCGGCATCGGTGCGCAGCTGCGCGGCGGTGCGGTCGTCGTCGGCGCCCAGCAGGTGCGCGTGGCCGCGACGTACCGCGCGGGACCGCCGGGGGCGCCCCCACACGAGCAGGGCCGTGATCAGGGCGGCGGCGATCAGCAGGACCACGGCGATGAGCGCGACGGGGCCGACGCTCTGACCGTTGCCGGAGCTGAACAGATCGGCGAGGAACCGTCCGACGTCGCGGGCGAGCAGATCGAACCAGGTCGGCTTGGCGTCGGCGTAGCGCGGGTTGGCGAGCTCCTCCTCGGCCCACCGGCGCGCTTCATCGCCGTCGGGGATGAAGACCTCGTCGAACCGGAGCATCATACGGAGCGGTCACCGCCACCGGGAGCCGTGCCGTCGCCATCGGGCGCGGGAGCGGGCGTCGCCGGAGCCGCGGGACGCGGGGCCGGGGCT
>NZ_SSDM01000102.1:0-204 GCF_004794375.1 Microbacterium sp. K35
AGGTGCAGGCCGCGAGCTGGTCGACCTTGCCGACCGCGGCCTGCACCTGCGCGTTGCCCTCCTCCAGGCGGGTGCCGAGCGGGTCGAGCCGCGCCAGCACCCGGTCGATCTCCTCGGGGGTGAGGCCCTGGTCGGCGAGGGCGGTGGCGATGTCGGAGCGCACCTGCGGCAGGGCGGCGGTGGCCTCCTGCACGGCGGCGCCCT
>NZ_SSDM01000008.1:0-512 GCF_004794375.1 Microbacterium sp. K35
TCGCCCTCGGCCGCCGCGCGCGCGAGGTGGTCGACGCCGGGACGGTCGAGCTCGTCACCGGGTTCCGCGTCGCCGAGCTCGCCTCCCGCGGCGACACGCTCTCGGTGCACGCGGAGGACGGCCGCGAGATCGCCGGAGTCGCCCAGGTGTTCGCGCTCACCGGGTTCCGGCCCGACACGAGCTTCCTGCGCGAGGTGCGCATCGCCCTCGACCCCACCCTCGACGCCGTCGCCGGCATCGCCGCCGACATCGACCCCAACATCCACTCGTGCGGCTCCGTGCCCGCCACCGGTGCGCGACAGCTCGCCCAGCCCGAACAGGACCTGTTCGTCGTCGGTGCCAAGTCGTACGGCCGGGCGCCGACGTTCCTCGCACTGACCGGCTTCGAACAGGTCCGGAGCGTGGTCGCGCACCTCGCGGGCGACCACGAGGCCGCCGCGCGCGATGAGCTCGTGCTCCCCGCCACCGGGGTGTGCGGCGGTGCGGGCGGGTTCGACGCCGAGGCCGGAGGC
>NZ_SSDM01000103.1:0-6234 GCF_004794375.1 Microbacterium sp. K35
GCCGCCCGCCGCGATCACCGGCACCCCGACCGCATCCACTACCTGCGGCACGAGCGCGAACGTCCCCACCAGGGACTCCTCGGCGGGACGCAGGAACGACACCCGGTGTCCGGCGGCCTCCGCTCCGGTCGCCACCACCGCATCCACACCGGCCTCGGCGAGCGCGACGGCCTCCGCCACCGTCGTGGCCGTGCCGACGATCCGGATGCCCCGGTCGTGAGCCTCCGCGACGACCTCGGGCGACGGCACGCCGAACACCACGCTGAGCACCGCCGGGGCGACCGCCCAGATCGCGTCGAGCTGCTCGTCGAGCGGCGGGACGTAGCGCTCCGGCCGCGTCGGCACGGCGACCCCCACGGCCTCGTAGAACGGCTGGAGCGCCTGGGCGAAGACCGTGTGCTGCGGGTTGGGCTCGACCTCGTCGCCGGTCGGCAACCAGATGTTCAGCGCGAACGGCCGGTCGGTCGCGGCGCGCAGCTCGGACCCGGTCGCCCGGATACGGTCGCCGTCGTAGCCATAGAGGCCGAACGACCCCAGGCCCCCGGCGTTGCTCACGGCCGCGGTGAGCGCGACGGACGACAGCCCGCCGAAGGGACCGAGGACGATCGGGTGCGTGATGCCGAACAGGGTGCGCAGGTCGCTCATGCTTCGACGTTACGCCCGCGGCGGACGGCCGCGGGCGGGACGACGCCCCCTGCTAGCCTCGGTGGCAGAGAGCGGGGTGTGCACATGCGGCAGTGGATCGGGCAGATGCTCGGCATCGTCGCGGCCGCGCTCGGGCTCGTCGCTCTTCCCGATGCCACCGCGCTCGGGCTCGCCGTGGCCCTCCTCGCGGTCACCGCGCTGACCCTCGCCGTCGTGCTGAGCGTGCGCCAGCGACCGGAGGCCGACGCCCCGCATCCCCTCCGCGCCATCGACGTCGGCACTCTGCTGCCGCAGAGCGACCCGGATGCCGCGGGGCATCCGCGTCCGCGGGCGCCGGGAGTCGCGATCGCCGCGTAGCCCGTTCCGACGGGAGCGCGCGGCCTTCGCCGACCCTTCCCGACCTCACGAACGGACACCCGTGGACATCTTCGCCTTCCCTCCCCTCGCCGCGCTCCTGAACGCGGCCTACACGGCCCTGACCGGCCTCTCCACCGCCCTCGAGCCCCTCGCCGGCCCGTCCGCCGCGGCCCTCGCCGTGGTGCTCGTCACGCTCCTGGTGCGTGCCCTCCTCATCCCCGTCGGCATCTCGCAGGCGAGGGCCGAGCAGACCAGGGCGCGCCTCGCTCCCCGGCTGCGCGAACTGCAGCGTCGGCACAAGAAGAACCCCGAGCGGCTGCAGAAGGAGATGATGGAGCTCTACCGCTCCGAGAACACCTCGCCGTTCGCCGGGATGCTCCCCGTGCTGGCCCAGGCCCCGGTCGTCGGGCTGCTCTACACGCTGTTCCTGCGACCCGAGATCGCCGGACACCCGAACGACCTGCTGGCCCACGACCTCTTCGGCGCCCCGCTGGGCGCGAGCCTGGTCTCCGCACTGTTCGGCGGCACCGCGACCCCGGCGACGTTCGCGGTGTTCGGGGTGCTGCTGGCGGTGATGATCGCGGTCGCCGAGGTCACCCGGCGCGTGTTCCGCCCCGCGCCCGTCGAGGGCGACGACTCGCCGCTCAGCTCGCCCGGGGTGCTGCGGGCGATGTCGGCGCTGCACTACCTCACAGCCGTGTTCGCGGCGTTCGTCCCGCTCGCGGCCGCGCTCTACCTCACGGTCACGGTCGTGTGGACGCTCGTGCAGCGCGTGGTGCTCCGCCGGCGGTTCCCCCTGCCGGAGCCCGCCGCCGCCCGCGCGTGACCTCGGGGTCAGTCAGGCAGCGGGATCGGGGCGGTGAAGGGGCCGGACGGCTCCTCACCCCTCCGGTCCCGGCGCACGCCGAGGGTCGTCCCCACGCTCGCGGCGATCACGAGCGCGACGGCCAGCAGCCGCAGCACCGTCGCGTCCTGCCCCAGGAGGAGCCATCCGGCCAGCGTCGCGAACGCGGGCTCCAGGCTCAGCAGCACCCCGAACACCCGCTGCGGCAGGCGACGCAGCGCCGCCAGCTCGAAGCTGTACGGGATGACCGACGACAGCACGGCCGTCACCGCGGCCAGCAGCAGCAGCGACGGGTCGGCGGCGACCGTCGCGGCCGCGGGCACCCCCACGGGGATCAGCAGCACCGCCGCCACCACGAGCCCCATCGCGAGCCCGCTGCTTCCGGGGATGAGGGCTCCGACGCGGGCGCTCATCCGGATGTACATCACCCAGAAGCCGGCCGCGATCAGGATGAACACCACGCCGAGCGGGTCGAGGGGATCCGCGCCGATCAGGCCGTCGATGCCGAGCAGCGCCATGCCAAGCAGGGCCACCGCGACCCAGACGGCATCGGCGAGCCGCCGGGTGAGCACGGCCGCGAGCACGAGCGGGCCGAGGAACTCGATCGCCACGGCCGGCCCGAGCGGGATGCGGTCGATGGCGGCATAGAAGAAGCCGTTCATCGCGGCGAGCGACACCCCGAAGAGCACGGCCGCGAGCCACTGCTGCCGCGTCCACCCCCGCACCCTCGGGCGCACGAGCACGACCAGCAGCACCGCGGCGATCGCGACCCGCAGCGAGGTCACGCCCCAGGGGCCGAGGACGGGGAAGAGCTGCGCGGCGACGGCGGCCCCGAACGGCAGCGAGAGGCACGAGCCGATGACGAGCGAGACCCCCACGAGGGTGCCGGATGCCGCGGGTTTCTGCACCATACGAGCTTAGGCGGCGGGAGCCCGTCGCCCCGCCGCCCACGCAGCTCGATGGGGCCTCAGAGGGCCTTGCCCCCGGTCACCGCGACGACCGTGCCCGAGACGTACGACGACTCCTCCGACGCGAGGAACACGTAGGCGCCGGCGAGTTCGGCCGGCTGTCCGGCGCGTCCGAGCGGGGTGTCCTGCCCGAAGGTCTCCAGGCGCTCGGGACCCCACCCGGTAGCGGGGATCAGCGGCGTCCAGATCGGCCCGGGCGCCACAGCGTTCACGCGGATACCGCGCGGGCCCGCCTCCTCGGCGAGCGCCTTCACGAACGCGACCTGCGCGGCCTTCGTCATGGCGTAGTCAATCAGCCCCGGCGAGGGCTGCGCCGACTGCACCGATGAGGTGACGATGATGCTGGCGCCGGGCTCCAGGTCGGGGAAGGCGGCGCGGGCCGAGAAGATCAGCCCGGCGAGGTTCGTGTCGAACACGCGGCGCATCTTCTCGGTGTCGAGGTTCTCGAAGCCGTCGATGTCGTGCTGGTAGGCGGCGTTGAGCACCAGGACGTCGAGTCCGCCGAGCTCGGTCCGCGCCCGGTGCACCGCGTCGGTCGCGAAGGCCTCGTCCCGCACGTCGCCGGGGATGCTGACGCCGGTGCGTCCGGCCTCGCGCACGAGGGCCAGCGTGTCCTCCGCGTCGTCCTGCTCCTCGGGCATGTGCACGATCGCGACGTCGGCACCCTCCCTGGCGAAGGCGATCGCGACCGCGCGGCCGATGCCCGAGTCACCGCCGGTGATGAGCGCGCGTCGCCCCTCGAGCCGTCCGTGGCCCACGTACGAGGACTCGCCGTGGTCGGGTTCGGGCGTGGTGCGCTCGGTGAGTCCGGGCTGATCCTGGCTCTGCGCCGGGAAGCCCTCCTCGCGGTGCGCGTGCCGGGGGTCAGTGAGGCCGCTGTCGCGGGTGGTGTCGGTCATGTCCGCTCCTCCTGTGTCGAGTGGCTGTCGTGTCGTGCTCGGATCGAGCATCACGGCAACCGCCGACCGGGGGCAGGGGGTTGACACCTCAGAGCGGCGGTGTGACCGGGGTGTCTCCGCCCGGCTGCTCGCCCGCCTCCGCGGGCTCCGGCACCAGGTACAGGCCGCTGGGGGCGTTGGCGGTGAAGGCGAGCGCCTCGATCCAGGCGCGGTTGATCGAGGGCTGCCGGCTGCCGAAGTACTTGAAGACGAGCGAGCTGCCCGGCTGGATCCACACCGTGGTGCGTCCGCCGCCCACGCTCGCGTCCTCACGCCAGCTGAACGGGAACGGCTCCCCCCGGCGCAGCTTCGCCGTGATCACGAGCTGCAGGTGCGTGAGGGCGCGATCCTCGATCTCGCTCTTCACGCTTCCTTCGTAGATGAACTTGCCCATCGGGTGATGCTCCTCGGTCGATCCGGTTCCCGCCCGGCCACCGCCGGGATCGTGCCCTGGGGGTAGCGTAAGCCCTCGCCCCGGGCGGGCCGCAACTCCGCGGGCCGAGTGGCTGCCTGGAGCGCGCGAGGCACGGAAGTCAAGCCCCGCGCGCGGGAAGCCGGAGCGGACTAGCCTCGGGGCCATGACACCCGAGGAGGGCACCGCCATGAACGCACGCCACATCGACGACCGTCCCGACGAGGGCTACACGCCCGGCACCACCCACGCCGAACGGGGCGCCGGCAACCCGCGCCTGCGCGTGCGCCGCGACGACGAGCGCACCGAGTTCGCCCTCGACGTCGACGAGGTGCGCATCGGATCGGCGGCGGGCAACGAGCTGCGCCTCGCCGACACCGAGCCCGTGCACGCCACGGTGGTGCACGACGACCGCGACGAGTACGTGGTGACACTGCACGCCGACGGGGAGATGAACTCGAACCCCGACGCCGACGCCACGCACCCCGGCGAGCGCACCGAGACGCTGCGCACCGGCTCGCGGTTCACGGTCGGCCCGTGGGAGCTGGTCTTCGCCCGCGACGAGTTCGCCGACCACGGGCGCCCCTACGGCGGACGCCTCGGCGGGGAGTACTCCGACCAGCCGCTGCAGCCGCCGCGCCCCGACTACGACGGCGACGGCGAGCGCGCGCCTCAGTCGGACTCCGACGCCGAGGTGTGATGCGGCGTCCCCACGGGCTTCGATTCGGCTGACCCGCGCTGACGCAGGTAGATCGCGAACGCGACCATGGTGCCGACGGCCAGGAACTCGGACTGCCAGTTCTGCAGCGTCCGATCCCAGAAGTCGGGCGAGACCACGTAGTCCAGCCAGGTGATCGCCGCCGCGCCGTGCTGCGCGTTCTCCGCGTTCATCACGACGGTCCCGGCGAGCGACTGCGCCAACCACGACAGCAGGAACACCGCCCCCATCACGATCAGCAGCGAGTTGCCGAACACGGCGGCGCGCCACCCGCCCGCCCTGGCCCATCGCGGGGAGTCAGGGCGGGCGTGGCGTCCCACCAGCTGATCCGCGTCGCTCCCCGGACCCTCGTCTCCCGGTTTCTTCGACTCGGGTGAACCGCGCTGCACGAACCAGATCGTCGCAGCGATGAACAGGAAGAACTGCAGGAACTCGGACTGCCAGTTCTCGGCCACGTCGACCGCGAAGTCCGACGACCACACGAAGTCGAGGAAGCCGATCGTGGCCTGCCCGTGCTCCACGAGCTCGTCGTTGTTGCGCAGGTATCCGGCGATCGACTGGCCGATCAGCGCCGCCGCGAACAGCGCGAGGAAGAACAGGCTGAGGGCGTGATCCCTGATCCGGCTCCGCACGGTCATCGACCTCCCAGCGGCAGCGCGATCATGATCGCCAGCCCGACCGCGATGATGCCCGCCCACGTCCAGAAGACCGCGCGCATCCCCGCGGTGTCCCGCGTCTGCTCTCCCATGTCCGCCTCCTCGCGATGTCCGATGGACCGACCCTCGCCGGACCGGACGACCACCGGCAGGGGCTTGACGCCGTCGCTCTCCTTGTCAATCCCCTGCGTCCGTGTCGCCCCGTCCCCTACCGTCGGATCAGGCGCCGCGGCGGGACGCGTGGCGCGACGACCGAGATGAGAGGATCGCCCATGACGCGCACGTCCGAGAGCAGCGAGCGATGACCGCGCCGAACGAGACGCCCGAGCTGGAGCGGCTGAGCGAGCTCGCCCGCACCCGCGGTCTGCGGGTGAGCGTGGCGGAGTCGCTCACGTCCGGGCGGCTCGCGAACACCATCGGCGCCGGGGAGAGCGCGTCCGACTGGTTCGCGGGCGGCATCGTGGCCTACTTCACCGAGGTCAAGGAGCGGGTGCTCGGTCTCACGCCGGGAACCGACCCCACCTCCGCGGCGTGCGCCGAGCAGCTCGCCACCGGGGCCCTGCGGCTGTTCGAGGCGGACATCTGCGTCTCGACCACGGGTGTCGGTGGCCCGGGCCCCGAGGGCGGCCACCCCGCCGGCACCGTGTACCTCGGCTGGGCGACCGCGGAGGACTCGGGCCACCGGCGGCTCGCCCA
>NZ_SSDM01000104.1:0-7908 GCF_004794375.1 Microbacterium sp. K35
AGGCCACGCGAGCGCGTGCACGTGCGCTCCCGTGGCCTTGCCGAGCATGCGCTCCGCCGTCGCCGCCTCCAGCTCCGCGAGCTGGCCGACCGTGCGCACGCCGTAGCGGTGCAGCTTCTCGGCCGTCACCGCGCCCACGCCCCACAGCCGCTCGACCGGCAGCGGCAGGAGGAACTGCTCCTCGCGCTCGGGCTCCACGACCAGCAGACCGTCGGGTTTGCTCACGGCGCTGGCGACCTTCGCGAGGAACTTGGTGCGCGCGACCCCGACCGAGATCGCGAGCCCGACCTCGCGTCGCACACGCTCCCGCAGGCGCACGGCGATCTCCCCCGGCGTTCCCGCGATGCGACGCAGCCCGCCGACCTCCAGGAACGCCTCGTCGATCGACAGCCCCTCGACCAGCGGCGTCGTGTCGCGGAAGATCGCGAAGACGTCTGTGCTCGCGGCGGAGTACGCCTCCATGCGCGGCGGCACCACGACGGCGTCGGGGCACAGCTCCCGCGCCTGGCGACCGCCCATCGCGGTGCGGACGCCGCGGGCCTTCGCCTCGTAGCTCGCCGCCAGCACGACCCCGCCGCCCACGATCACCGGTCGACCGCGCAGCTCGGGGGCGTCGCGCTGCTCGACCGACGCGTAGAAGGCGTCGAGGTCGGCGTGCAGCACGGTGGCTTCCCCACGCATCCGTTCTCCCGTCGACGAGCGGATCGTCGCACGGACCCCGGACATCGGTGCGGGCGCGTCGTCGCGCGGGGACCGCTCGGAAACCACACCGGCGACGAGACGAACGGCCCTCAGACGCCACGCCGGCGACGAGACGAACGGCGCTCAGGAATCGGCGGCGTCAGGCGTCGAAGCGGGCGCGCAGGGCGGGGTCGACGGCGATGTCGCCGAAGGACGCGGTCCAGGCGCCGTCGACCGCGATGGACTGACCGGAGAGGTACGGGGCCTCATCGGAGAGCAGGAATGCGGTGACGGCGGCGACCTCCTCCGCCCGGGCGATGCGTCCCATCGGCGGGCCCTCCGCGAGCGCGCGCTCCTCCGCAGCGGGGTCGGCCGCTCGGGCGATCTGCGCCTCCAGGTGCGGGGTGCGCACGCCGCCCGGCGCCACGGTGTTCGCACGTATGCCGAGACCGCCATATGTCACCGCGACACTGCGCGTGAGCGCATCGATGCCGCCCTTCGTGAACTCGTAGGCGGCGTGATCCACGAAGCTCGCCCGCCCGTGGATCGAGCCGATGTTCACGATCGCCCCCGGCAGGCCCTGGTCCACGAATGCCGACACCGCGGTCGAGCAGCCCCACAGGTAGCCGAAGCCGTTGATGCCGACGATCTCGCGCACCACCGTCTCGTCGAGCTCGTGCAGGGGAGTGCGCCGGGTGATGCCTGCGTTGTTCACCCACCCGCCCAGTGGTGCGCGCGCACGGGCCGCGGTCGCCGCGCGCGCGTGCGCCTCGCGGTCGGACGCATCGCCGAGCACGACCTCCGCCAGCACGCCCGCCTCGACCGTGCCGGAGCCCGGGGAGCGTTCGAGCCCCACCACGATCCAGCCGTCGGCGGTCAGGCGCTCGGCGACCGCGCGGCCGATGCCCTTGCCGCTGCCGGTGACCACGACACTGCGCGGGGAGTCGGTCATGTCAGTCCCTCTCGAATCGGAACACGGCGGGGTCGAGCCCGAACCCGAGGCCCGGGGTATCGCTCGGTGTCACGGCGCCGTCGAACCGCGGGCCGCCCGTCACGAACGAGGGCGCGGGGTCGTACGGATTCACGCCGCGCGCGAAGGTCTCGACCTGGATGCCGAGGTGGGCCGTCACCTCGGGGTACACGTGGCCCGACACGGGTATGCGCCGCTCGGCCGCCCACGCGATCAGCTCCCGTGCGGGGGTGACTCCGCCGATCGCGACCACGTCGAGGCGCAGCGCATCGACCTCGCCGACCTCCACCAGCGCCTTCAGCACCGCGGGGTCGGTCACCTCGTCGCCCACCGCGACCGGCAGCCCCGACTCGCGGCGGATCCGCGCGACACCGGCCGCGTCCTCCGGCAGCAGGGGATCCTCGAGCCACGTCAGGCGCGGGTCGCCCCACTGCGCGATCTCGGCGAGGGCCGTGTCGGCGTCGGGCCAGCCGAAGCCCACGTCGACCACCAGCCCGGTCGTGTCGGGCAGTTCTGCGTTCAGCAGCGCCAGCAGCTCGCGCATGTATGCCGGATCGGGAATGCGGGAGATCTTCACCTGCGACCACCCGTCCGCCTGGGCCAGCACCTCGTCCGCGACCTCCCGCGGCGTGCGCTGCGGTGATGGGTACGCGGCCACGAGCATCGCGTCGCGGGGAGCGTCGCCCGTGCCGAGCAGACGCCACAGCGGCACCCCGGCCCGCCGCGCGGCGATGTCCCACAGCGCGATGTCGACGAGCCCGATGGCCCGGCGCACGAGCCCGACCCGTCCGACGATCGCGCTCCCCCGCAGCATCCGCTCCCACGTGCTCGCCGGGTCGTCCGCGTCGGTGCCGACCGCGTGCGAAGCGACGAGCCGCTCCACGATCTCGGCCATCGGCGCCTCGCGCGACAGGCAGTACGCGACGCCGGTGGCGCCGTCACCCGCGGTCGCCCGCACCGCGGTGTACTCGCGGCGCGTGACCGTCATGGCCCCGAGCTGCAGGGGCGCGGGCAGCGGCAGCACCACCGTGGCGGTGTCGACGCGGGCGATCGCGCTCATTCGGGCTTCTTCGCGAGGGGCACGCCGTAGTCCACCATGAACCCGCCGTCGACGTACAGCGTCTGGCCGTTCATGTAGCGCGACTGGTCGGAGACGAGGAAGCTGACCGCCGCGGCGATCTCGCTCGCGTCGGCCAGGCGCTTCGCGGGGATGCGCGACAGGATCGTGTCGAGGCTCAGCGTGCCCTGCTCGACCCCCTGCCGGAAGACGCCCGTGTCGACGTAGCCCGGGGCGACCGCGTTCACGCGCACGCCCCGCGCCGCCCACTCGGCCCCGGCGGTGGAGGTGAGCCCGATCACCGCGGCCTTGGTCGTGGCGTAGGGCGCCCGGCCCGCGGAACCGCGCGAGGAGATGGACGAGATGTTGACGATGCGCCCCTCGCCGCGGTCGAGCATGCGTCGCCCGGCGGCCTGGAGGGCGGAGAACACCCCGTGCAGATTCACGTCGACCACGGCCGACCACTCGTCCCACGTGAGGTCTTCGATGCCGCGGTGCCGCTGGATGCCCGCGTTGTTCACGAGAACCTCGATGGGCCCGAGCTCGGCCTCGATCTCGCCGAACACCCGGTCGACCGCGGCGTGATCGGTCACGTCGAGCTCACGCCACAGGATGCCGGCGGGGTTGTCGCCCGCGGTGAGGCCGGGCACGCGGTCGGTCGCCACCACGCGGTACCCGTCGGCGGAGAGCCGCTGTCCGATCTCCCAGCCGATGCCGGCGGAGCCTCCGGTGACGATGGCGACGGGGCGCTGCGCGGTCATGTCTCTCCTCTACGACGGGGATTTGCTATAGCAAGTGTAGCGGCCGCGGGCGGACGCGAGTCAATGCACACCGTGGCCGTGCAGCGCGAGCATTGCTAAGCTGGAGGAGCAGACCCCCTCCGCACCTGTGGATCCAGGGGGTCTCGCTGTGTCCGAGGTCAGATCTCCCGGGGAGAGCGCCGGGGGTCGCGCTCGGCAAGGAAATCGCCGTACCACTCCCAGGCGAACTCATTCCCCGGGTGCCGGTCGACAGCGGCGTACGCGCTCCAGGCGACGAGATCGGCCATCTGCTCGAGCTGCGAGTGCTTGGAATCCAGATGGATCGCGTCCTCCAGCACTCGACGCTGGTCGAGCTTGAGTCCACGGTGCGCAGTCCGATAGCTCGAGTCCGACCCGTCGCCGTCCATGAAGACGATGCCCAGCGCATCGCGCTCGTGAAGTTCCTGCTCGAACCGATGGACGAGCGCGGCATAGGTGTCGCTGCGAGTCCGTGCGAGCGCCCGGGGGTCTGCTGATCGGAACACTGCTCCGACCGACAGTCCTTCCGTGAAGCGCAGCGTCTCCAAGCACTCTCGAGCGACGTCGCGACCGAAGTCCTTCCAGTACTCGACCTCGCCGTGTCGATGCCGTTCGGGAAAGCGCCGAGAGATCCGTCCTCGACCGTTGACGTATTCCGTGGTGTGCAGCTCCTGTATGACGGGAACGCCCAACTCCCGCCAGAGACGTTTGCGCATCTCCAACCAGGTCCGCAGTACGCTCGACCACCGGTCGGGTGCGAACTCCACCCAGCCGTACACCACCAGTCCCGTCTGAGGGTGGCCCGAGTCGTCGACGTAGATCATCCGCTCGAGCGCTGCCATGCTCCATTCTCGCCATGGGCGGCGGCGCAGATCGCGCGGGTCAGACGCGACACCGGCATTCCGCGTCGCTCCCCCGCCGGTGGAGGTAGGGACGCGTGCAGGTCAGTCGTCGAGCAGGCTCGCGACGAGGGTCACCGCGTGCGCCTCCAGCAGCTCCAGGGCCCCGGCGGCCAGGGGGGTCTGCCAGGCCTGGTAGGCGCCGCGGTCGTAGGCCTCGCGCGTCGGGAGGTAGACGAAGCCCGGGCCGTTCGTCAGGTTCATCACCACGATGGGCGTCGCGGGGAACCGTTCCCGCAGCGTCGTCTGCAACCGGGAGTATGCCTCGCCGGGATGCCCCACGATCACCGCGTCGCCCCAGCGCCACGCCCACACCGGGTGCTGCACGGTGGGCCCGTCGATGTAGCCGTCGCGCAGGTTCCGCGCCCGGCCCAGACGCTCGTCGCGGGAGCGGGGGTCGATGTCCTTCCACTCCTCCGCCAGCTGGTCGAGCGTCGGCAGGTCGCGCAGGGGGAGCTCGACGGCCGCCACGACCCCGCGCGCCCCGTCTCCGCCGTCGACCGGCCGCCCCGCCCAGATCGCGAGCGGCGCGCCCGACTCGACCACACCGTCCAGCGTCAGCTCCTCACCGGGCAGCGGCAGGGCGTCGAGCGCGGCGAGGACCGCGTGTCCGAGCGAGCGTCCGTGCCGGTCGGCCACGGTCACGTCTCCCGTGTACTGCTCGCGCGGGGCCAGCTCGCCCGATGCCCCCTGCACGAACAGGCACGGCTCACCGGTCGCGGCCTCGACGATCTCGCGCATCGCCCCGACGTAGTCCGGCGACACCTCACGGCTCTGCCAGGCGAGCGTGGTCGGGTGGCAGGCGTAGTTCACCAGGGTCGCCCGCACCCGGCCGTCGACGCTGATGCGACCGATGGTCACGGTGTCATCGGCGGTGCCCTGCGGGTTGTAGCCCACGAGCGCCCGTCCGTCGAGGTCGAGCTCCCGTTCCGCGGCGAGGGTGCAGGTGCCCGTGGTCCACTCGATCAGTCCGGGGCGGGCGCCGTCGAGCGCTTCCCGTCCGGCCGCGACCCCGGCGGCGGACAGCGCCTCCAGGTAGCCGGGGATGAGCTCGCCCCCTGGCAGGTGCGCGTCGGCGGCGCACAGCACCGCGCCGGCGTGCGTGTGCGACAGCGACAGCATGAGCTGGTCGGGTTCCAGGCCGAGACCGTCGAGGATCGCGCCGCGCACCCCCTGCTCGTCGGCGACCCGGCGCCACCAGGTGCCGTCGACCGCGAGCAGCACGCGCGGGCGCTCGTCGGCCCCGATCACCGCGAGCGCGGTCAGCTCGAACGGGCGATGCGCCCCCTCGGAGCGCTCCCAGTCGGCGGGGCCCCAGTTCTTGGCGCGGATGCCCACCGGGGGCGTGATGTCGCGCCGGGCCACACCGATGCGGGCGCGCGTGCGCGGAACGCGGATGCGGTCGCCGAGGCGCGTGGCAGCTGCCGTGTCGTTCACTCCAGGTCCTCCCTGTCGTCCATCATGGCCGTCGCTCACACGCTCAGCACGTCGGCGATCAGCACCCGGTCCCCGGCCTCGGGCACCGTGGTCTCGACCCCGCGCTCCACGGAGTCGCTGTAGAGCAGCGTGGACGGCTCCGCGAACCCGTCGGCCAGCCGCAACCGTCCCCCGACGAACTGGGAGCCGGTGATGCGCGCGTGGTTCACGCCCGCACCGATGTCGGCGTGCGCCGCACCGTTCGCGACCGTCGAGGTCACGCCGCTCAGACGCCAGGTGACGGCGCCGTCGCCGGCCGCCCGCGACAGCAGGGCGACGTCGGCCCGCTCGGTGCCGAGCTCCACGCCCTCCACGGCGATGAGCTGGTCGCGCACGGCGGTCGCCGACAGCAGCACGTCGCGCACGGTACCGCCGCGGATCGTGACCCGCGACGCGCCGAGTTCGAACGGCGCGCCGGAGGCCGGGCCGCTCAGCCGGCAGTCGACGAACTCGACCGGTCCCGAACCGCGGGCCTTGGTCCCGTCGATGCCGCCGATGGTGCAGCGCACGAAGCTGACCGGGACCGTGACGGGCGTCTGCACGAGCACCTGGTCCTTCGGCAGCGCGAACGTGGAGTCCTCGATCGTCGTCGGCCGCGACGACCGCGCCGACCGCTGCCCGATCGCCAGCAGCCCGGCGGTGCAGCCGCGCACCTGGGCCCCGTCGGCGTTGATCGTCATGGTCGCCTGCGGGTCGAACGTGGAGCGGCCGATCACCCGCACGTTCTCGAGCGTCAGGTCGCTGATCTTCGTGCCCGCGACGAACCACGAGCACACGTGGTCGCGCACCGTGATGCGCTTGGCGGCCGTGCCCCACTGCGCCCCGGAGTTGGCGATGTCCATCAGCCCGGAGTTGCCGATGAAGGTGAGGTCGTGCTCGTACTGGCCGTGCGTCGTGAACGGGTTGCCGCCCTGGTCGTCGCCGTCGCCGTGACAGTTCTCGACGATGCAGTACGCGCTCGCGGTGAGGTCGTTCAGGTGCCGCGCGTTCGACGACGTGCAGTCGGCGACCCGCCCATAGAGGCTGTAGATCTGCTGCGTGAGGTACCCCGCGCCGCCGTAGAACACGGTGGGCGGGTTCTCGACCGAGCAGCGCTCGGTGGTGAAGTGGGTGTTCCACCGCCGCATGATCACGGGCCACCAGGTGCGGCTGGCGTGCACGTCGGCGACGTCGCAGTGGACGGCGTACTCGAAGGCGATCGGGTGCGACCCTGTGCGCTCGCGCGGATCGGGGAAGGACCCGTCGGTGGGTCCGTCGAACGGTCCGGCGCCGAGGAACCGCATGTTCGCGATGCGCACCCCGACGACCGGCTCCATCCGGCGCCAGGTGAGCCGGCGACCGGTGTCGAGCGGCCAGCCGTTGAGGTAGTCGACGCGGATGTGCGCGGCGTCGAGCTGCTGCGTCACCTGCACGAACCGCTGCAGCTCGCGCTCGTCCCGCCCGCCACCGGCGACCTCGTCGCACTGCACCGCCCACCAGGTGTCGACGGCGAACGGGGTGGCGTCGGGCACCGCGACCGCGTCGGTCAGCTCCGCCCACGGCTCGGTCAGCCGGTGCTCGACGACCACGTCTGCCGCCGCCCCGGTGAAGAACATGACCGCGCCGAACGGGTTGTCGGCGGTGTTCGGCTCGATCCCCTCCGTGGTGACCAGGTGCCCGCCGAAGTCGATCTCGATGTGCGAGCGGGTGAAGACGTGCCGCCGCTGGAACAGCAGGTCGGTCTGGGCCTCGATGCGCCGGACGGCGGGGTCGTTCACCAGCGCGTCGAGCGCGTCGTCGGCCGCCGTCTCGGGTCCGGTGATGCCGAAGACCCGGAAGTCGACCGTGCCGTCGTGGAGCAGCACCCACTTCGTGTGGCGCTTGCCGGCGACGACCGTGCCGCCGTTGACCGCGGTGTCGGCCTCACCGGCCCCCACGTACACGAGCAGGCCGGCGTCGCCGGGCGCGTGATACCCGGCGACGATCGCCAGCTCGCCCTCACGCGCCCGCAGCCCGGCCAGGTCGGCGACGGTCTCCGCCCTCGTGACGTCTTTCGAGCCCGCCGCG
>NZ_SSDM01000105.1:0-13475 GCF_004794375.1 Microbacterium sp. K35
CACTGCTCGCCGACACCGAGCGCGCGGGCGGCGCGGACACCGCGACGCCCGCCGGAGCCGGCGGTCCGGGAGGGGAGGATCCCGCGGCCCGCGCCCCTAGGCTGGACGTATGACCAAGAACATCTGGACCGTGCTCGGCGTGATCCTCGCTGTCGTGATCGCGTGGTGGATCGTCAGCGCCCTGTTCTCGGTGCTGTGGTTCATCGCGAAGCTCGCGATCGTCGCGGTCGTGGCCGTCGTGGTGTTCCTCGTGCTGCGGAACCTGTTCTCCCGCGACGCCGACTGACGCCGCTCAGGCCCGCGCCGCCGCCCCCACGCGGTACTGCGCCGCGCGGTGCGTGTCCTGCACGCGGTCGCCGCGCCCGTGGAGCTTGTGGCGCAGCGTGCCGGGCGTGTACTCCTCGGGGTACGCGCCGCGCTCGCGCAGCACCGGGATCACGTGCTCGATCACGTCCTGCCACGTGCCGGGCGTGACCGCGTAGGCGAGGTTGAAGCCGTCGATGTCGGTCTGCTCCACCCACGACTGCAGTTCGTCGGCGATCTCCTCGCCCGAGCCGACGACGGTGGGGCCTAGTCCGCCGATGGCGTTGTGCCGCCCGAAGTCGCCGACCGTCCACTCCCGGCCGAGATCCGCCTCCTCCTTCAGGTGCTGGAGCACCGACTGGATCGCGTTGGACTCCACGTTCCCCACGGGCTCGTCCTCGCCGTACTGCGACAGGTCGACGCCCATCCAGCCCGACATGAACGTGAGGGCCCCCTCGGGACTCGCATACGACAGGTACTCCGCGTGCTTCGCGGTCGCCTCCTCGCTCGTCGCCGCGGTGATCACGGTCAGCAGCGTGTAGATGCGGGCGTCGTAGCGGTCGCGTCCCGCCGCCTCGAGGGCGTCGCGGATGCGCTTCACGGTGCCGGCCAGCACCTCCTTCGACGGGGCGGCGACGAAGATCGCCTCGGCGTTCTCGGCCGCGAACCGCACGCCGCGGGGGCTCGCACCGGCCTGGTAGATGACGGGGGTGCGCTGCGGCGACGGCTCGGAGATGTGGATGCCCGGCACACGGAAGTGGGTGCCCTCGTGCCGGATCGGGTGCACCTTGGCGGGGTCGGTGAAGATGCCGCGCTCGCGGTCCTCGACCACGGCGTCGTCCTCCCACGACCCCTCCCACAGCTTGTACAGCACCTCGACGTACTCGTCGGCGTGGTCGTAGCGGTCGTCGTGACCGAGCTGATCCTCCTGGCCCATGTTGCGGGCGGCGCTGGGCAGGTAGCCGGTGACGACGTTCCAGCCGATGCGGCCCTGCGTGAGGTGGTCGAGCGTGCTGAGCCGCCGTGCGAACGGGTAGGGGTGCTCGAACGCCGTGCCGGCCGTGATGCCGAAGCCGAGGTGCTCGGTCACGGCGGCCATCGCGCTCACCAGCAGGATCGGGTCGTTCACCGGCACCTGGGCGCCGTTGCGGATGGCGGCCTCGTTGGTGCCGCCGTACACGTCGTAGGTGCCGAGCACGTCGGCGATGAAGATGCCGTCGAAGGTCGCGCTCTCCAGCAGTGTCGCCAGCTCGGTCCAGTACGAGATCGTGTTGTACTGCCGCGACTGGTCGTCGGGGTGCCGCCACAGCCCGGACGACTGGTGGGCGACGCAGTTCATGTCGAAGGCGTTGAAGCGGATCTGTCGGGTCATGCGACCCATGAAACGGGACACACGGGGCCGCGGTCGAGCACCGCCGACACGCACCGAAACAATCGCGAGGGCGGCGGGCGGGGTCAGCGGTCGTAGACGTCGCGGCGGGTCAGAGGGCGTCCTCGTCGAGGCGTCGGGGGCTGGGGTCGGGAGGCAGGATCTCGATCCCGTGGTCGGCACGGCGCTGCGCCCGCCACCAGATCACGAACCCGACCGCGGTGAACACGCCGTAGAACACGTACATGAGGCCGGTCGCGTAGTAGCCGGAGCTGAACAGCAGCGGCACGCCGACCACGTCCACGGCGATCCAGATGAGCCAGAACTCCGTCCACCCCTTCGCCATGCCGTACGTGGCCAGGAGCGAGCCGACGAACGTCCAGGCGTCGGCCCACACCGGCTCCCACGACCCGAGCGCGCGGAACACCGGGGTGAGCGCGACCGTGCCGGCGATCATCACCAGCACGATTCCGACGCGGGCGCTCGTCGGCGCCCACCGCGGCACCACGCGGCCGCCCTCGGCGTTGCGCCAGCGGATCCAGCCGTACACCGCGACGGCGATGAACATGACCTGCCGGCCGGCCTGGCCGAGCAGGTGGGGGAGCGAGGGGTCGGGGCTGAGCGCCGAACCGAGGAACACGGTCAGCAGCAGCAGGTTGCCGACGATGCCGACCGGCCACGCCCACACCTTGCGCCGCATGCCGCCGAGCGCGCTCGCCAGCCCGAACGCGTTGCCCACCACTTCGCGCACCAGCAGGGTCTGCCCGCCCGGCAGCAGCCACTGCGAATTGAAGGCGTCGACGAGCCACTGCAGCAGGTCCACCGGCGTCAGTCCTCGGTGCCGGGGCGCGCGTCGGGCGAGGGGCGGTCGTCGAGCACGAGCTGCAGCATGCTGAGGTCGAGCCAGCGGCCGAACTTCGCGCCCACCTGCGGCATGCGTCCGACCTCGCGGAAGCCGAGGCGCTCGTGCAGGGCGATCGACGCCGCATTCCCGCTCTCCACCCCGCCGATCATCACGTGCATCCCGGCGGTGCGCGCGTGAGCGATGAGCTCCTCCATGAGCGCTCGGCCGATGCCGCGGCCGCGCTGATCACCCCGCACGTAGACGGAGTGCTCGACCGTGAGCCGGTAGCCGCTGTGCGGCCGCCACTGCGCGTACGACGCGTAGCCGAGCACGCCGGTGTCGTCGGCGGCGACGATCACCGGGTACCCGCGGGCGGTCCGGTCGGCGAGCCACGCGGCGCGGTCGGCGCGGTCCACCGCCTCCTCGTTCCAGATCGCCGTGGTGTGCACGACGGCGTGGTTGTGGATCTCGGTGATCGTGTCGAGGTCGGCATCGTGGGCTGGCCTGAGCTGCACGGCGGTCATGGGGTGCTCACCAGCAGGGTCGAGACGGGGATGCAGTCACGTTCCGCACTCTATCGGGGGTGACCAGCTCATCGCGTCATGGACAGGGTGGGGAACAGGCCCGCGGGGTCGAGGCCGACGGATTCGGCGCGGCCCGCCGAGGGTGAAGCGCAGCGCCCGGGCTGGTCGGGCGACCCGCCGTGGCCCCGGCGGTCAGCCGATGCGCTCGGAGTCGGACAGCGCAGCGCGGACGAGGATCGCGCGCCGCATGTCGGCCACGATCGGTTCCGAGAAGCGGGCGCGGTAGCGGCTCTCGCTCACGGCCGAGAACACGAACGGCAGCGCCGAGACGATGGCGACCAGCGTCGCCGCCTTGAGGAGGTTGACCGTGAGCGGAAGTGCCACGCCCTGCACCACGAGCGGCTGCACCACGAGCGCGTGCACCGACGTGGGATCACCCAGCCAGGTCTGCGCGAGATCCGGAGGAACGGCGATCGCCCCGATGAGAACGAGCAGGACGGCGAGCAGCAGAGCGAAGACGGCCGCCTGGACGAGGTGCGCGAGGGTCATCGCGAGCAGCATGTTGATCCGCTGGGGACGGCCGACGGTCGACGCCGGATCCGTCGACGCCGGGCGACCCTCGGCCGGTGTGCCCCGCAGCAGGTCGCGCTCCTCGTCGACGGTGAGCGCGAGCGTCGCCGGGTCGACCTCGGTCGCGCTCACCTGCAGCACGACCGCGCCGGCGAGCGCGGCCACCACCAGTGCCAGGAGCCCGAGCGCGGACCACGACAGCACGGATGCCATCTGCCAGACCTCGACCGAGAAGAACGCGAACAGCACGAGCATGAGGATGACGGGAAGTGCGATGGTCGCCATGTGCCCGATCGCGGCGAGGTTGCGGGCTGCGAGCCTCGTGGCCCACGACAGCAGCGCGCCGCCGCCGAACGCGACCAGCAGCACGCTCCCCGCGACGATCGAGAGGGCTTCCGCGACCGGCGCTGCGGGCGCGCCCTCGGTGACGCCTCCTTCGAGCATCACGCCGGCAGCGCAGAGAGCGATGACCACCATCGCGGCCGCCGTGCGTCGAACCCCGCGCAGGTGGCGGAGCGTGACGCGCACCACGGCGAACCCGGCCCAGGCGAGGACGAGACTGGTCAGCAGCGCGGCGAGGATCGCGAACGCGAGGCCCGTGCCGTCCTTGGTCTCCACGAGCAGGTGCAGGGCGAACGAGAAGTCGTCGATCCCGTCGCCCGCGAGGGTCCAGTAGACGGACGCGGCGGCGATGAGCGGCGCCGACCGCGGCACGATGTCATGGAACCAGCGACGCCAGGGCACGAAGGTCGGGAGCCCCTGCGCCCGGAACCACCGGTCTGCAGCGAAGGAGGTGACGGTGATCGGCGACGGCGGACGTGGGCGCATCGGTGAAATCTAACATTTCACCCCGAACATCCCCTGGCGCAACCGGTCTCCTCTGGTGCGACCGGTCTCCCCGGGTGCGACGCGCTCAGGCGTGGACGTCGGCGGGGGAGGTCTCGCCCTCGTGGAAGCTCGGCTTCTTGCCGAAGAGGCGCGCGATGCCCAGCACGATCCCGACGATCACGAGGCCCCATACGAGGCCGGCGATCGCGGAGATGAGGATGTCGACGATCCACACCACGACGCCGCCGAGGGGTTCGAGCGCGTGCTCGACCGCGTGCAGCAGATCGGCGGGGGCGTGCAGGCCGACCTCGCCGAGGTTGATCAGCACCAGGTGACCGCCGACCCAGAGCATCGCGACCGTGCCCAGCACGCTGATGAAGCGGAACACCGCCGGCATCGACCGCACGATCCGGGTGCCGGTGTGGCGCACCCGCTGCACCGGGTTCTTCGCCATCTTCAGCCCGATGTCGTCGATCTTCACCAGCAGCGCGACCACGCCGTACACCGCCACCGTCATCAGCAGCGCGATCACGGCGAGGATCGCCAGTGTCGACCAGACGTCGAGGCCCTTGTCGAGGCTGGCCAGCGAGATGAGCATGATCTCGGTCGACAAGATGAGGTCGGTGCGGATGGCGCCGAACACGAGCTTGCGCTCGTCGCGCGCGCCCTCGTCGGCATGACCGTGCTGCACCCCGAACCACTCGAGCACCTTCTCGGCGCCCTCGAAGCACAGGTAGGAGCCGCCCAGGATCAGCAGGTAGGGGAGCACCCACGGGGCGAATGCCGTGAGCAGCAGCGCGATCGGGATGATGATGACGAACTTGTTCACCAGCGACCCGAGCGCGATCTTCCCCACCACCGGGAGCTCACGCGCCGGCGTGATGCCCTGCACGTACTGCGGGGTGACGGCGGCGTCGTCGATCACGACGCCGGCGGCCTTGGCGGAGGCCTTCATGGCCGCGCTCAGGATGTCGTCGACGACGGCGAGCAGTCCAACGGACATGGCAGTCCTCTTTCCGGTGGGGGGAAGGTCAGACTACCGACTCCCGGGGTCAGGCCCGTGCGTCCTCCGCGGTGGCGAGTACGCGCTGCAGCGGCTGGTAGTGCTCGATCACGGCCCGGCGGTACCGCTCCACGTCGCCGGCGCGTGCCGCGTCGAGCATGTCGCCGTGCGCCTGGGCGGTCTGGGTGATGTCGTCGGGCTGGGCGATGCCGAGCTGCGGGAGCACCGCGGTGTGCACGTCCCAGAACGCGCCGACGAGCTGTCCGACCAGGCGGTTGTCGATCGCGCCGAACAGCCGCGTGTGGAAGGCCCTGTCCTCTTCGAGGAAGTACTCGCCCCGCCCGGCCTTGTCGACCATGTCGGCCACGAGCTCGTCCAGCTCCGGATCCTCCTGCGCCTGGGCGGCCTCCACCACGCGCTCGGCCATCGACAGGTCGAGGGCGAGGCGCACCTCCACCACCTCACGCAGCGCCTGCAGCGACCCCTCGGGCGAGAGCACGCCGCGGAACACGAGCGCCTCCACCATCGGGTCGAGCGACATCGGGCCGACGTAGGTGCCGTGGCCGTGGCGGACGTCGACGATGTCGAGGGTGGAGAGCGTGCGGATGGCCTCGCGGACGGAGGAGCGCGACACGTCGAGCTCCTCGCACAGCTCGGCCTCGGTGGGCAGCGGGTCGCCGGGGGTGAGCCCGCGCGTGAGGATGAGCTGCTTGATCTGGTCGGCCGTCGTGGCACGGCGCATGCGCGATGCCCTCCCCGTGGTGGACTTCATGGGGCCCCTCTCGTGCCTGACAGAAAACGCTCCGATCATCTCACTCTTGTGATCTGATCGAACGTGTGTTTAGAGTACATCAGACATCAGATGTCCTCAAGATGCCCCCCCTTCACCCTGGAGCACACATGAACCGACACATCACCCGCCGCCGCGCGGGTCGATTCGCGATGGCGGTCGCCGGCACGGTCGCCGCGTCCCTCGCCCTCGCCGGCTGCGGCGGCGGCGCCGCCAGCACGCCGGACGAGAGCCCCGCCGCGAGCGAGGTCGACCCCGACGGCATCATCGAGGCCGGCATCTCCTACACGCTCAACGGCAGCTTCGATCCGATGGTCGCCTCCGGCGCCGTCACGGTCTCCGCCAACTGGCACATCTTCGAGGGCCTCGTCGACCTCGACCCGGTCACGCAGGAGGCCGCCCCCGCGCTCGCCGCCGACTTCCCGACCAAGGTCGACGACACCACCTACGAGATCGACCTCCGCGAGGGCGCCACGTTCCAGAACGGCGACCCGGTCACCGCCGACGACGTGGTCTTCAGCTACGAGCGCGTGCTCGACCCGGCCAACAACTCGCTGTTCCGCTCGTTCGTCGACTTCATCGACACCGTCACCGCCGTCGACGAGGACACGGTCCGCATCACCACCGACTACCCGTTCTCGCTGATCGACGACCGCCTCGGCGTCGTCAAGATCGTGCCGAAGGCCGTGGTCGAGGCCGATCCCGAGGACTTCGGTGCGAACCCCGTCGGATCCGGCCCGTACTCCCTGGTCTCCGCGGTGCCCGAGGACAAGCTCGTCTTCGAGCGCTACGACGACTACAACGGCCCGCGCCCCGCGCTCGCCGCCGGCATGAACTGGAACCTGCTCGCCGACGCCTCCGCCCGCGTCACCGCGATGTCGACCGGCACCGTGCAGGCCATCGAGGACGTGCCCTACATCGACGCCGACGCGCTCGCCGCCTCCGCCGACGTGGAGAGCGTGCAGTCGTTCGGCCTGCTGTTCATGATGTTCAACACGAAGGCCGCGCCCTTCGACGACGTGCGCGTGCGCCAGGCGCTGCACTACGCGCTCGACATGGACAAGATCATCGAGACCGGCATGCTCGGCAACGCCACCCCCGCCACCTCGTTCCTGCCCGAGGACTACCCGAACTACCACGAGGCGTCCACCGTCTACACCTACGACCCCGACAAGGCGAAGGAGCTGCTCGACGAGGCCGGGGTCTCCGACCTCGCCATCACGCTCCGCATGACCGACACCGGCTGGGTCAAGGAGGTCGCCCCGCTCATCAAGGAGTCGCTCGACGCGATCGGCATCGACACCACGCTCGACATCAGCCAGTCCGCGTCGATGTACGAGAAGATCGACTCCGGCGACTACACCGTCGCCATCGCCCCCGGTGACCCGTCGGTGTTCGGCGTCGACCCCGACCTGCTCATGAACTGGTGGTACGGCGAGAACGTCTGGACCCAGACGCGCACCGCCTGGGCCGACTCGCCCGAGTACGCCGAGCTGCGCACGCTCCTCGACACCGCCGTGACCCAGGAGGGCGACGAGCAGCAGAAGACCTGGGACCAGGCGTTCGACCTGATCTCCGACCAGGCCGTGCTGTACCCGCTGTTCCACCGCAAGCTGCCCACCGCCTGGAGCAGCCAGGAGCTCGTCGGCTTCCAGCCCGTCCCCACCACCGGCCTGTCGTTCCTCGACGTCGGCGTGG
Organism: Microbacterium sp. K35; assembly: GCF_004794375.1. Classification (NCBI taxonomy): domain Bacteria; kingdom Bacillati; phylum Actinomycetota; class Actinomycetes; order Micrococcales; family Microbacteriaceae; genus Microbacterium; species Microbacterium sp. K35. The sequence goes on from NZ_SSDM01000105.1 coordinate 7,930, forward strand.
CGGCGAAGTAGCCCCGGCCCCACCCCGCGGGGGCGCGCTCGCCCGAAGAGCGCGTCCCCGCCACCACCCCCACCCGGAAGGAGCGGCACGTGTCCAACACGCTCCGCCTCATCGGCCGGCGACTGCTGCAGCTGCCGCTGATGATCCTCGGCATCACGTTCCTGGTCTTCTTCGTGATGTCGTTCTCGCCCGTCGACCCGGCGCGCACCGCGCTCGGCGAGACCGCGTCCCCCGAAGCCCTCGAGGCCTACCGCGAAGAGCACGGACTGAACCTTCCGCTGTTCGTGCGCTACGTGAACTTCCTGTTCGGCCTCGTGCAGGGCGACCTCGGCACCTACTCCGCCCGCAGCCTGCCCGTGATCGACGAGGTGGCCCGCGCGTTCCCCGTGACCCTGGCGCTGACCTTCCTCGGCCTGCTCATCGCGGTGATCGTGGCGTTCGCGATCGGTGTACTCGCCGCCGTCTACCGCGACCGCTGGCCCGACCAGGTCATCCGCGTGTTCGGCGTCGCCGCCCTCTCCACGCCCTCGTTCTGGCTCGCGATCCTGCTCATCCAGCTCTTCACGCTCGGGCTCGGACTGCTGCCGGCGTCCGGCCCCCTGCCCGACTTCTGGACCGATCCGTCGGGCTGGCTCGCCCGCATGACGCTCCCCGCCGTCGCCCTCGCCGTCCCCGTGATCGGCCAGCTCTCGCGCGTCGTACGCACCTCGATGGTCGAGGAGCTCGACCGCGACTACGTGCGCACCGCGCTCGGCGCCGGGATCCCCCGCGTGATCGTGGTCGGCCGCAATGTGCTGCGCAACGCCCTCATCACCCCCGTCACCGTGCTCGGCCTGCGCATCGGCTACCTGCTCGGCGGGGCCGTGGTGATCGAGATCATCTTCGCGATCCCCGGCATGGGAACGCTGATCCTCAACGGCGTCACCAACAACGAACCCAACCTCGTGCAGGGAGTGACGCTCGCGGTCGCCCTCGCGTTCGTCGTGATCAACATCATCGTCGACCTCCTGTACGTGCTCATCAATCCTCGAATCCGGGCGGTGTGACATGCGACGCAGACTCACGGAACGACTCTCCGTCCCCGGCCTCCGCTGGGGCCGCCTCTCCCTCGGCTCGATCATCTGCCTGACGGTGCTCGCGCTCATCGCGCTGGCCGCCGTCCTGGCCCCGCTGATCTCGCCCTACGACCCGCTGGCCTCGGGCACCCCCGTGCAGCCGCCGAGCCCCGAGCACTGGTTCGGCACCGACCGTCAGGGCCGCGACATCTTCTCGCGCCTGGTCTACGGCGCCCGCTACTCGCTCGTGATCGGCCTGGGCGCGACCCTCGTGGCCCTCGCCGTCGCCTGTGTGCTCGGCACGATCGCCGCGACCGCGCCCAAGTGGATCTCCGAGACGCTCATGCGCGTCATGGACGTCATCATGTCGTTCCCCGGCATCGCGCTCGCCGCCGTGTTCGTGGCCGTGTTCGGCAAGTCCCTCCCGGTGCTGGTCCTCACGATCGCGTTCCTCTATGTGCCCCAGCTGACCCGCATCGTGCGCGCCAACATCCTCGACCAGTACGGCGAGGACTACGTCTCCGCCGTGCGGGTGATGGGAGCGGGCACCCCGCGCATCATCGTGCGGCACGTCGCCCGCAACGCGATGGCCCCCGTGCTCGTGTTCGCCACGGTGCTCGTCGCCGACGCGATCGTGTTCGAGGCATCGCTGTCGTTCCTCCAGGCCGGGGTGCCCGACCCCGAGCCGTCCTGGGGCAACGTGATCGCCGCCGGCCGCAACCTCCTCATGAGCGGTGCGTGGTGGGCGACCTTCTTCCCCGGCATCCTCATCATGATCACGGTCCTGTGCCTCAACATCCTGTCCGAGGGCATGACCGACGCGATGGTGTCGCCGCGCGCCCGCAAGGTCACCGCGGACGCCGCGAACACCGAGGAGTCGACGCAGGAGCTGGAGGCCGCGGCCGCCCCCGACGACACGCACGTGATCCCCACCGTCGACACGTCCGTGAACCTGTCCGTGCCCAGCGGCGTGCCCGACGTGCTCGTGCCCACCGCCGAGACCGTGCCGCTCGCCGCACGCCTGGCCGAGCTGCGCGCCCGCGAGCTCGACCGCACCGACCGCCTCGTCTACACGGGCGATCAGGCGCCGCTGCTCGAGGTGCAGGACCTGTGCATCTCCTTCCCGCGCCACGGCGACGTGAACGTGGTCGACCACGTCAGCTTCACCGTGCGCCCCGGCGAGACGATGTCGCTCGTGGGCGAGTCGGGCTGCGGCAAGTCCATCACCTCGCTCGCGATCATGGGCCTGCTCGACCCGAAGGCCGACATCCGCGGACGCATCCTGTTCGACGGCAAGGACCTGCTGCAGATGTCCCCGAGGGAGCGCAACGCCCTCCGCGGACACGACATCGCGATGGTCTACCAGGACGCACTGAGCTCGCTGAACCCGGCGATGCTGATCCGCTCGCAGATGAAACAGCTGACCTGGCGCGGCGGCACCCGCACCGCCGAGGAGCTGCTGGAGCTGGTCGGGCTCGACCCGCAGCGCACCCTCGCCTCGTACCCGCACGAGCTGTCGGGCGGTCAGCGGCAGCGCGTGCTGATCGCCATGGCCCTCACGCGCGACCCGCGCCTGGTGATCGCCGACGAGCCCACCACGGCCCTCGACGTGACCGTGCAGGCGCAGGTCGTGGAACTGCTGATGCGGCTGCAGCGCGAGCTCGGCTTCGCGCTCGTGTTCGTATCCCACGACCTCGCCCTGGTCGCGGAGCTGTCGCACCGCATCACCGTCATGTACGCGGGGCAGGTGGTCGAGCAGGGCACCACGCGCGAGGTGCTCACGCAGCCGGTGCACGAGTACACGCAGGGCCTCCTGGGGGCCGTGCTGTCGATCGAGGCCGGATCCGACCGGCTGCACCAGGTGTCGGGCGTCGTGCCGTCGCCGCGCGACTTCCCCGCGGGCGACCGCTTCGCGCCGCGCTCGTCCGACCCCGCCCGGTACGCGGGTGTGGAGCCCGTGCGGCGGCACATCGAGGGCACAGAGCACTACTACTCCGCGCATCCCGACGATGCGCCCGTCGAGGCGATCGGAGCAGGACGATGAGCGACCCCGTCATCCAGCTGCAGGACGTGCACGTCCGCTACAAGACCCGGGCGTCATCGCTGTTCCGGCCCCGCTACGTCGACGCGCTCGACGGCGTCTCCCTCACGGTGCGCCGCGGCCAGACCCTCGGCATCGTGGGCGAGTCCGGATCGGGCAAGTCGACCTCGGCCAAGGTGCTGATCGGACTCGAGAAGCCCACCAGCGGGCAGGTCGTGTTCGACGGCGAGCCCGTGCGCTCGTTCACCCCCGCCGTGCGCAAGCGCCTCGGACGCATCCTCTCGGTGGTGTTCCAAGACCCCGCGACCGCGCTGAACGCCCGCATGACGGTGCGCGACGCGCTGCTCGACCCGCTGCAGGTCCACCGCCTCGGCACCGCCGCGACCCGGTCGCGGAAGGTGCGCGACCTGGTCGGGCTCGTCGGGCTCCCCGCCTCCGCGCTCGACGCCCTGCCCAGCCAGCTCTCGGGCGGGCAGCGGCAGCGCGTCGCGATCGCCCGTGCGCTGGTGCTCGACCCGCAGGTGATCGTCGCGGACGAGCCCACCTCCGCGCTCGACGTGTCGGTGCGCGCGCAGATCCTGAACCTGCTCACCGACCTGAAGGAGCAGCTCGGCCTCGGCATGGTCTTCATCTCCCACGACATCCAGACCGTGCGCTACCTCTCCGACGAGATCGCCGTGATGAACAGGGGGAAGGTCGTCGAGTTCGGCGACGCGGCCCGCGTGTTCGACGATCCCGCCGATCCCTACACCAGAACGCTGCTGGGCGCCGCGCCCTCGCTGCTCGAACCCCACCACTGAAACGACCGGAACACACACATGTCCTCTGCTTCCCCCGCCCCTTCGTTCTCCGGCGTCGTCCCTCCCGTCGCCACCCCGCTCCTGCCGGACGGCACGATCGACCACGCCTCCCTCACCCGGCTGGTCGAACGGCTGATCGACGAGGGCGTCTCCGGCCTCTTCGCGCTCGGCTCCACCGGGGAGACCGCGTACTTCACCGACGACCAGCGCGTCGAGCTGCTGCGCACGATCGTCGCCGCGAACGCCGGCCGGGTGCCGGTGATCGCGGGCGCCATCGAGCTGACCGCCCCGCGCATCATCGAGACCGCCCGCCGCCTGGTCGAGGCGGGTGCGCAGGCCATCGTCACCACCGCCCCGCTGTACACGCTCAACTCGGCCGCCGAGGTCGCCGACCACTTCCGCACCATCGCCGCCGCGATCGACGCCCCGCTGTGGGCCTATGACGTGCCCGTCCGGGTGCACACGAAGCTCGGGGTCGACCTGCTCGTGCAGCTGGGCACCGAGGGTGTGATCCAGGGTGTGAAGGACTCCTCGGGCGACGACGTGTCGTTCCGCCGCCTGGTCGCCGCGAACGAGGCGGCCGGCCGCCCGCTGCAGCTGCTCACCGGGCACGAGGTCGTGGTCGACGCGATGGCCCTGGTCGGCGCGGCCGGCGTGGTCCCGGGCCTCGCGAACGTCGAGGCTGCGGGCTACGTGCGCCTGTGGAACGCCGCGCAGCAGGGCGACTGGACGGCCGCCCGCGCCGAGCAGGAGCGCATCAACCGCCTGTTCGACATCGTGTTCCAGCCGCGGGGCCTCTCCGGCGACGCGACCGGGGTCGGCGCGTTCAAGGCGGCCATGCACGCCCGGGGCATCATCGACCACGCGACCATGGCCGACACGGTGCAGGCGCTCGACGCCGACGCGGTCGCCGGCATCCGCGCCATCCTCGACGAGCTCGGGCTGCTCCCGGTCGCGGTGTGATGGGCGAGGTCGTCCTCGCCGTCGACATCGGCGGCACCAAGACGGCCGCGGCGGTCGCCGACCGTTCCGACGTGCTGCTGCGCACCGAGGTGGCCCCCACGCCCGCCGCCGAGGGGCCGGCCGCGGTCGTCGCGACCGTGGCCGCGCTGGCCGAGCGGCTGCTCCCCGATGGCACGACGTTCGCGGGTGTCGGCATCGGCACGGCCGGGGTCGTCGACGCGTCGACGGGCACCATCGTGTCGGCCACCGACACGTTCGCCGACTGGCCGGGCACCCCGCTCGCCGCCCTTGTGCGCGCGGCCCTCGGTCCGCGGTTGGAGCCCGACGCCGTGGTCGCGGTGCAGAACGACGTCGACGCCCATGCCGCCGGGGAGCACCGCCACGGCGCGGCGTCCGGGGCCGCGAGCGCCCTGATCGTCGCGGTCGGCACGGGCGTCGGCGCCGGGCTGATCCTCGACGGCCGCGCGGCGCGCGGCGCCCATCACGTGGCGGGAGAGATCGCGCACCTCCCGACACCCGGGGCCGAGCATCTGCGCTGCCCCTGCGGTCGCCGCGGTCACCTGGAGGCGATCGGCTCCGGCATCGGCATGCACCGGCACTTCCTGTCGCTCGGTGGCGACCCCACGATCCGCGACGCCCGCGGTGTCGCGACCGCGGCCGCCGCCGGAGACCCCGTGGCCCGGCGCG
>NZ_SSDM01000106.1:0-21146 GCF_004794375.1 Microbacterium sp. K35
GTGGCCGCCCTTCGTGGCGACGACCACGCGGTCCCTCGCGTCGGGGTGCCGGCGCAGGGCCGCGGCGAGGGCGCGCTCGTTCACGCCCATCTCGCTCGACGGTCCGTACGAGTCGGCGGTGTCGAACAGCGTGATGCCGGCATCGACCGCGGCGTGCACGGCGCGGACGCCCCGCTCGACATCCGACTCCGGGGTCTGCGTGAGCGTCATCGCGCCCATCCCGAGCGCCGAGACCCGCAGGTCGCCGAGCGCGCGCTGCGGCATCATCGGCCCACGACCGTCCAGCCACCATCCACCGGCAGGCACTGGCCGATCACGTGCGTGGCATCGCGCAGCAGCCAGATGATCGCGGCGGCGATCTCCTCGGGATCGGCGAGACGGCCGCGCGGCGTGCGGCGCTCGACCGCGGCGAGGTCGTAGCCGCCGGCCACCAGCTCCTGCACCATCGGGGTGAGCGTGTGGCCGGGGGCGACCGCGTTCACGCGCACGCCGAGCGGCGCCCACTCGACCGCGAGGTTCTCCATCAGCTGCCGCTCCGCCGCCTTCGCCGGACCGTAGTCGGCCTGGTTCGCCCAGCCGCGATAGGCCGTGGTCGACGACACCATCACGATCGACCCTGGTTCTCCATCGAGACGCCGCACGAGGGCCCGCGACACGGCGAGCGCCCCGACGACGTGCACGTCGTACAGCAGCCGCAGCCGGTCGAGGCCGATCTCCAGCGCGGGCATGTACGCCCCGCGGATTCCGTGGCACACGACCACGCCGCCCACGGGCGCGCGTTGCCAGGCGCGTTCCATCGCGGCCTCGACCGCCGCCTCGTCACGCAGGTCGACCGCCTCGGAGCTCACGTCGTCGTGGGCGCTCGGGCTCAGGTCGAACACCGTCACGGTGAGTCCGCGCTCGCGGAGCAGCCGCACCACCGCGTCGCCGATCCCGCTCGCTCCCCCGGTGACCACGACGTGGTCGGCGGGTCGATCCTGCGCCTGCTCCGGCATCATCCAGCTCCCTCGCTGCTCGCCCTCCCGGGCATGCTACTGTGATTCCCAAACAAGCGCTAGGTTTAGTGTCGGTCGCGCGAAGGAGCGGGAATGGCGGACAAGCAGGTCAGCATCGAGGAGGCGATCGGCACCCTCGAGAGCGGGATGACGGTCGGCATCGGCGGGTGGGGGTCGCGGCGCAAGCCCATGGCCCTGGTGCGCGAGATCCTGCGCCGCGACATCACCGACCTCACCGTGGTGGCCTTCGGCGGCCCCGACGTGGGGTTGCTTGCCGAGGCCGGGCGCATCCGTCGCCTCGTCTACGGCTTCGTGTCGCTCGACAGCATCCCGCTCGATCCGCTGTTCACGCGGGCGCGCGAGCGCGGGGCGATCGAGGTCGAGGAGTACGACGAGGGGATGTTCGTCGCGGGGCTGCGTGCCGCGAACGCCCGCCTCGACTTCCTCCCGATCCGCGCGGGCCTCGGCTCCGACGTGCTCCCGGCGAACCCTCGGCTGCGCACCGTCCGCTCCCCCTACTCCGACGCCGAGTACGTCGCGATGCCGGCGCTCCCCCTCGATGTCGCCCTCGTGCACGTGAACCGCGCCGACCCGCAGGGCAACGCGCAGTACCTCGGCCCCGACCCGTACTTCGACGACCTGTTCGCGATGGCCGCGCAGCGCACGATCGTCTCGGCCGAGAAGGTCGTGCCGACCGCCGCACTGCTCGACGAGGGCTCGTTCCACACGCTGCTGTTCAGCCGCCTCTACGCCTCCGCCGTGGTCGAGGCACCACGCGGGGCGCACTTCACCACGTGCGCGCCCGACTACGACCGCGACGAGGCGTTCCAGAAGCACTACGCCGCATCCGCCAAGGACCCCGACGCGTGGGCGGAGTTCGCGCGCACGTACCTGCACACCGACGAGGCGGGGTACCACGCCGCCGTCGCCCGCTTCCACGCCGACCGAGGAGAGTCATGACCACCGTCGCCCCCACGCCCGCGACCGTCGCCACCACCGCCGAGGTCTGCGTCGCGGCCTGCGCCGACACCTACCGCGACTCCGGCGAGGTGCTCGCCCACGCCGTCGGGATCATCCCGTCCCTCGGCGCCCGTCTGGCCAAGCTCACCACGGCGCCCGACCTGGTGCTCAGCGACGGCGAGGCCTTCTTCCTCAGCGGTCCGCCGATGCCCGGCGACACCGCAGCCCCCGCACCGACGATCGAGGGGTGGGCGCCGTTCCGCCGCATCTTCGACATCCTCGCGACCGGCCGACGCCAGAGCATGATGGGCGCCAGCCAGATCGACCGGCACGGCAACCAGAACATCTCGCTCATCGGCGACTGGGACCGCCCCACCAAGCAGCTGATCGGCGTGCGCGGGGCTCCGGGCAACACGGCCAACCACCGTGTGGACTACTGGGTGGCCCGGCACAGCCCCCGCGTGTTCGTGGAGTCGGTGGACATGGTGTCGGGTGTCGGCACCGACCGTGCGGCCGAAGCCGGGCTGGAGCACCACCGCCTCGGCGTGATCGTCACCAACCTCGCCGTGCTCGGCTTCGACGCGGACGGCATCGTGACGGTGCTCTCGGTGCACCCCGGCGTCGACCCGCAGCTCGTGGCGGACAGCACCGGCTTCGCGCTGGATGCGAGCGCCGCACCCCTCACGCGCACGCCCGACGCGGAGGAGCTGCGGCTGATCCGCGACGTGCTCGACCCGCGCGGCACCCGCAGCCGCGAGGTCGCAGACTGACGCGGGCTCCGCTCAGTCGGAGAGGAGGCCCTTGTGCAGCAGGTCGAGGAAGTTGTCGGTCAGGCTGGCGGCAGTGTGCCCGCGGCCGGGCCGGTACCACGCGACCGTGGACCACACGGCGTCGCGGATGAAGCGGTAGGCGATGGGCGCGTCGATGGAGTCGCGGAACACGCCGACCTTCTGCCCTTCACGGATCTGCGACAGCCACAGCTCCTCGATGCGCTCGCTGTTCTCGCGCAGGAACTCGAAGCCGGGCTGGCGGCCGAGGAACGACAGCTCGTTCTGGTAGAGGCCGACCGCGTCGGGCTGGCTCTCGATCGTCGTGAAGGCGTGCGCGATGAGCTTGTCGAGGATGTCGCGGGGGCTGCCGCCCTCGGCCACGATCTCCTCGAACCGATCGAGCAGCCCGGTCATGAAGCTGCCCAGGATCTCCTGGAGGATCGCCTCCTTGGAGGAGAAGTGATGGTAGAGGCTTCCGGAGAGGATGCCAGCCTCGTCGGCGATGTCGCGGACCGTGGTCGCGGAGTACCCGCGCTTGGCGATCAGGCGCGCGGCGATCGAGAGGATCTGATCGCGTCGCTCGGAGCTCTGCTCCTGGCGGCCTCCGCTTTTGGTCGTTGCCATTGCTGCTCCTTCACAGAAAATCTCACAAGCGCTTGCTCAAGTGTGCCGCATGCGAGCGGTTTCCCGAAACATCCCTTCGGAGTGTACGCATGATCTGGGAAAGGACGTCCATGACAGTCTCGGAAGCCACCACGGTCCCCGCCCTCCTCACGGAGATGGCGGCGCTCGGCGATCACCCCGCCATCGTCGACGGCGACGTGACGATCGGCTACGCCGAGCTGCGGGACCGCGTGGAGGACGTCGCCCGCGCCTACCTGGCGCAGGGCGTGGCGCCCGGCGACCGCATCGGTCTCTGGGCGCCCAACCGGTACGAGTTCATCCTCGCGATGCTCGGCGCCCAGCTGGTCGGGATCGCGGTCGTGCCGTTGAACACCCGCTTCACGGGTCACGAAGCCGCCGAGATCCTCGCCCGCTCCCGCGCCACCGCGCTCGTGCTGGCGGACGGCTTCCTCGGCAAGTCCTACAGCGAGATGCTGCGCGATGCAGCGGCCGAGCGCGGCGGGGACGGCCCGGTGTTCCCCGGGCTCCCGCACCTCCGCACCGTGGTCTGCCTGGACGGCGACGGTGCCGGCGGGCTGCTGTCGTGGGACGCCTTCCTCGCCGGCGGTGGAGCCGTGGCACCGTCACGGGTGGCCGAGGCTGCCGCGGCGGTCGGTCCGGACGACATCATGGACGTGCTGTTCACCTCGGGCACCACGGGCGTGCCCAAGGGCGTGCTCAGCGCGCACCGGCAGACCCTGTCGGTCGCGCGCGCCTGGGGCCTCGGAGCCCGCCTCACGCCGGAGGACCGCTACGCCGTCGTGAACCCCTTCTTCCACGGCTTCGGCTACAAGGCGGGCATGATCACGTCGCTCATGGCCGGCACCACGATCTACCCCCTGGCCGTGTTCGACGCCGACCGCCTGCTCGACCTCGTGCAGTCCGCCCGCATCAGCGTGCTGCCCGGCGTGCCCACCATCTTCACATCGCTGCTCGACCACCCCCGCCTCAGCGAGTACGACCTGTCGTCGCTGCGGTTCGCGATCGCCGGGGCCACGGCCGCCCCCGCGACGCTCTTCCACGACATGGTGAACGTGCTCGGCTTCGAGACCGTGGCCCAGGCGTACGGCCTCACCGAGTGCGTCGTCGCCACCCTCTCCCGCCCCGGCGAGTCGCTGGAGCACACGGCCCAGACCACCGGACCCGCGGTCGAGGGCGTGGAGATCCGGGTCGTGGACGAGGAGGGGAACGACGCGGGGGTCGACGTGGACGGCGAGATCCTGCTGCGCGGCCCCAATGTGATGCTCGGCTACTTCGAGGACCCGGCCGCGACCGACGCCGTGCTCGACGCGGACGGCTGGTTCCACACCGGCGACGTCGGCCGTCTCGACGAGCACGGCTGCCTCAAGATCACCGACCGCCTGAAGGACATGTTCATCGTCGGCGGCTTCAACGTGTACCCCGCCGAGGTCGAGAACGCGCTGCGCAAGCACCCGGCGGTGAACGAGTCGGCCGTGATCGGTGTGGACGACGACCGGCTCGGCACCGTCGGCCGCGCCTACGTGCTGCTGCTGCACAACGCGGAACCGCGCCCCGACGCCGCCGAACTCGAGACCTTCTGCCGCCGGCACCTGGCGAACTTCAAAGTGCCGCGCGAGTTCGTGCTCGTGGAGGACTTCCCCCGCAACGCCACCGGCAAGATCCTCAAGTCCGAGCTCCGCGACCGCGCCTGACCCGCCGCGGTCGATTGGCCCGCGCGACCCCCGGCCGGTAGCCTTCGAGGTCGGCCACGGGGAAGGACGGGGATGCGGGGACACGACCGATCGGCGGGGATCACGCGACGCACGGCGATGCGGGCGGCGGTGTGGACGGTACCGGTGGTGGCGGTGACCTGCGCGGCGCCACTGGCGGCGGCGTCCACCGCGCGCCCGGCGGTGCAGATGCTGCCCGTCACCATCGACCGCGCGACCTTCACCTGGCCGGGAGCGGTGGTCGGCAACCCTGGGACGACGCCGATCACCGTGACGTGGTCGGTCGCGGTGTCACCCGAGCTGGACTGGATGACCGGGCCCACCACGGGCTCGACGACGGTCCCGCCCGGCTCGTCCGCCACCATCGCGGCGGGGGTGCAGGGATTCCCGGTCGCCGCGGCGTGGCCCACCACGCTCACCCTCACGCTGCTGCGCGACGGCGGCAGCGAGGATCACAGCCTCGTGTTCCAGGCCGAAGAGGCCTGACCGGGATCCGGGGCTTCAGCTCAGGCGCTCGAGCACCATCGCCATGCCCTGGCCACCCGCGGTGCACATGGTCTCGACCGCGAACTGCTCGTCTCGCTCCCGCAGCGCGTTGATCGCCGTGGTCGTGATGCGCGCACCCGTCATGCCGTAGGGGTGGCCGAGGGCGATCGCGCCGCCGTTGACGTTCACGCGCTCCGGATCGATGCCGATGTCCGCGATGGACGGCACGACCTGGGCCGCGAACGCCTCGTTGATCTCCAGGAGGTCGATGTCGCCGATGCTCATGCGGGCGTGGGCGAGCGCCCGCTCGACGGCCTGCACGGGACCCAGCCCCATGATCTCGGCCGACAGCGCCGACACCCCGGTCGACACGATGCGAGCGAGCGGGGTCAGCCCCAGCTCGGCGGCTCGGGTGTCGCTCATGACCACGAGCGCCGCCGCCCCATCGTTCAGCGCGCAGCAGTTCGCGGCCGTCACGGTGCCGTGCGGGCGGAACACGGGCTGCATCCCGCTGATGCCGTCCAGGGTCACCCCCGCGCGGGGGCCGTCGTCGGCCGAGACCAGCGTGCCGTCGGTCAGACGCACGGGAGTGATGTCCTTCTGCCAGAAGCCGCGGGCGGCCGCGGCCTCGGCACGGTTCTGGCTGAGCACGGCCCACTCGTCCTGCTCGCGCCGGGAGACGCCGCGGAACGAGGCCACGTTCTCGGCGGTCTCGCCCATCGCGATGTAGATGTCGGCGAGCTCGCCGCGCGCGCGCGGGTCGGACCACACGAACTCCGGGTCCTGCGCGTCCCGGGCGGTGCGGGCAGCGGCGTCGGCCCACCGCGGGTTCTTGGTGTCGGGCATGCCGTCGGCCTTGCCGGACCCGAACTGCGACACCGCCTCGACCCCGGCCGACACGAACACGTCGCCCTCGCCTGCCTTGATCGCGTGGAAGGCCATGCGAGTGGTCTGCAGCGAGGACGCGCAGTAGCGGTTGACGGTGGTGCCGGGCACGCCGTCCCACCCGAGCTGCAGCGCGACCATGCGGCCGATGTTGTACCCCTGCTGACCGGCCGGCTGCGCACACCCCATCATCAGGTCGTCGATCCCGGCGGGGTCGAGTCCCGGCACGGCTTCCACGGCGGCGCGCACCATCTGCGTCGCGAGGTCGTCGCCGCGCATGTCCTTCAGGCTGCCCTTGAACGCGCGGCCGATGGGCGAGCGCACGGCGGAGACGATGACGGCTTCGGTCATGAGGGGGTTCCTCCAGAGTCGGGCAGGCGGTCGGCCTGCCGCACGATGTCGGCGTTCGGGGTGTGGGCGAGGAAGGCCGGCCATTCGCCGCCGCCGTCGACCGGGATCACGGCACCGGTGAGGTGCGCGGAGAGGGGGGAGGCGAGCACGACGCACACGGCCCCGAGTTCGGCGGGGTCGGCGAGACGTCCGCGCGGGATGGTGCGCGCGATCTCGGCGTATTGCTCGGGCGTGCCGTAGTGATCTGCGGCGCTCTCGGTGTGCACGAGCCCGCTGCTGACCGCGTTGACGCGGATCTCGGGGGCCCACTCGACGGCGAGGCTGCGGGTCAGGCTCTCCAGTGCCGCCTTGGCCGCCCCGTAGACGGCGGTGCCCGGACTCGGACGGCGCGCACTGATCGAGGTGATGTTGACGACACTGCCCTTCGCTGCGCGCAGAGGCTCGAACGCGGCGCGCGTGGCGACGGCGGCCGAGAGGAAGTTGATCTCGGTGATCGCCTGGAAGTAGCGGGGCGAGCCCGCCTCGAACCGGCCGAAGGGGGAGCCGCCGACGTTGTTGACGAGTACGTCGAGCCGTCCGTGGCGCTCGGCCACGTCGCGGATCCACGCCTCGTTCTGCGCCGCGTCGCGCACGTCGACGGGGCGGAAGGAAGCGCGGCGCCCGTCGCGCTCGGGAACCCCGTCGGGCTCGGAGCGCCCGCAGAACTCGACCTCGGCCCCGGCGTCCAGGAACGCGTCGACCACGCCCCGGCCGACACCACGACCGCCGCCGGTGACCGCGACGACCTTCCCCGCGAAATCGATGACCAGACTCACTGCGCACTCCTCCGTACCGCGCTCCGGTGCGACGGCCTGTCCATGCTACCAACCAAATGCTAGGTTTGTTGCATGGGTCACGAAGACGTACCTCCCCGCTCTCCGCGCACGATCGTCGTCACCGGCGGTGCGCTCGGCATCGGTGGCGGCATCAGCCGCCGCTTCGCCGCTGAGGGCGACCACGTGGTGCTGGTCGACATCGACGCCGACGCCGCTGAGGCGACAGCGTCGGAGATCGAGGAAGACGGCGGGAGCTGCACCGCGCTCGTCGGCGACATCACCCGGGACGACACGGTCGCCCGCCTGGCGGCCCACGTTCAGGAGCAGCACGGTCATGCGGAGGTGCTCGTCAACAACGTCGGCGACTTCCGCCCCGCGAAGTCGTTCTTCGCCAAGAGCCCACCGGAGCAGTGGCAGCGGTTGCACGAGCTGAACCTCTGGCACGTGTTCGCGGTGACGCACGCCCTGCTGCCCGGAATGATCGCGGCCGGCCGCGGCAGCATCGTGAACGTGTCCACCGTGGAGGCCTTCCGCGGCATCCCCGGCAACGCGGTGTACTCCGCCTACAACGCCGGCGTGTCCGCCTTCACCAAGAGCCTGGCGGTCGAGCTCGGCCCCTCCGGCATCCGCGTCAACGCGATCGCCCCCGACCTCGCCGACACCCCTCAGACACCGGCCGAGCTGATGCTCGCCGGACGCGACCCCGCTCTGCTGCGCTCCTGGCTCCCTGCCGGGCGCTTCGGTCGACCGGAGGACTTCGCGGGCGTGGTGGCGTTCCTCGCCTCCGACGACGCCGCCTTCGTGACCGGACACACCATTCCGGTCGACGGCGGCACGCTCGCCGCCTCCGGCTGGTACGGCCGCGCGGAGGGCCGCGGCTGGACCAACCTGCCGGATCGAGCATGAACCTCGCGGAGCTGGTCGATCGTCAGGAGATCCACGCCCTCGTGCTCCGCTACTGTGCTGCGGTCGACCGGGCGGATTGGGGCGCGGTGCGTGCGGTGTATGCCACGGACGGCGTCGACCACCACACCGGTTTCTCCGGTGACGCCGACGCCTACGTGGCCTGGTTGCGCGAACGGACCGCGGTCTTCGACGGCACTGCGCACCTCACCGCCAACCACACGGTCGAGCTGCTCGGCGACCACGCGTACGCGGAGACCTCCGGCACCGCTGTGCACTGGGGATCCCCGGCCGACGACGAGACCCGCAACTTCACGAGCGGCTTCCGCTACCTCGACCACCTGCGCCGCGACCCGGACGGCTGGCGGATCGTCGAGCGCCTCGCGGTGCGCGACTGGACCCGGTCCGACGCCGGGCGCCTACGCGACCCCGAGGGCGACGGCCCACGCGGACGGCGAGGCCCGGACGACCCCACCAACGCGTTCCGGGAGCGGGTGCGGACGACAGCCGAGAGCGCGAGGAGGATGACATGACCGCGGACATCGAACGGCGGCTGCGGCTGCTGGAGGACCGCCTGGAGCTCATCGACCTGGAGGCGACGTACGCACGCTCGTTCGACGAACGCGACGGCGCCGCGTGGAGCGCGCTCTTCACGGACGACGGGGTGTACCAGTCCCGGCCCGTGGGCGACGCGCCGCCCGTCACGTTCGTGCAGGGTCGTGCCGCGTTGGAGGCGTTCTGCCGCGACGCCCCGTTCTCCGGCATCCACTTCCTGCACCTGCCGCAGCTGCGGTTCGACGGCGACCGGGCGACCGCCCGCGTGCACCTCGAGTTCCACGGCGACCACCCGGCAGACCCGGGCGCACCCCGCGTGGCGATGCGCGGGTACTACGACGTGGCGTACCGCCGGGTGGACGGTCGCTGGCGCATCGCCCACCGCGTCACCACGGCGTTCGGACGCGAACAGACAACGGTGCTCGGCTATCCGCCCGCGGCCGTGCTGCCGGACTGATCCGAGCGGAGGTCGGGCGAGATCACGGTCAGGCGTGGCCCCGGTCAGACGGGGAGGACGAGCCGGAACCGCTCGCAGAGCACGGGCATGTCCGGGGCGTAGCCACGCGGGTTCTCGGAGTGGGTGCGCCAGTAGCGCTCGTGCACCTCGCGCCAGTGCTCCAGCGTGCGGTCGCCCTCCCCCTCGGCGAAGGCGTGCGCGGCATCGACCCGGTCGAACGGCACGACCTCGAGCGCGGTCGTCTCGATCACGGCGCGCGGCTCCCCGCGTCCGTCGAGGATGATGCTGAGCTCGCCCACCTCGGGCAGCGGGTCGCCGGTCGCCTCGTAGTCCCACAGCGACGACGCGGTGCCGACCTTCACACCGGCGAGCACCAGCGCGAGCAGCTCGTCGGCGTGCGCCGGGGTGGCACCGAACGCCCACGCCTCCGGCACGGCCTCCGGGAGGTGCGGCAGCGCCCCCCTCGCGTCGCGCCAGTACTGCTCGATCCCCGCACCGTCATCCACCCGCCCAGACTAGCGGCGGACACCCCCGCGACCGCCTGCCGTCACGCGACCGCGCCGAAGTACGCCCGCTGCAGATCCTCCAGGGACACGTCGGCCGCGGCGCCCGCGAGCGTCGTGCGGCCCATCTCGATCACGGCCACCTCGTCGGCGATCGCGACGGACTCCTGCACCGCCTGTTCGACGAGGAGGATGCCGATGCCGGTCGCCTTCAGCTCGTGCACCCGCTCCATGACCTCCTTCACGATCACGGGGGCCAGGCCCTGGCTCGGCTCATCGAGGATCAGCAGTTTCGGCTTCGCCATGAGCGCCTGCCCGATCGCGAGCATCTGCTGCTGTCCGCCCGACATGCTCGCGGCCGGGAGGGCCCGCTTGCTGCCGAGGATCGGGAACAGCTGGTAGATCTCGTCGACCGAGGAGGCGAGGCCGCGCTTGCCGAGGCGTCGCGAGAAGCCGCCGAGGATCAGGTTCTGCTCGATCGTCAGCTCACGGAAGACCTTCTTGCCCTCCTGCACGTAGGAGATGCCGCGCGCGACCCGCTTGTGCGGCGCGTCGGCGAGAGGCGCCCCGAGGTAGGAGACGGAGCCGCCCGTGACTCGGTTCAGTCCCGTGATGGCTCGCAGCGTGGTGGTCTTGCCGGCGCCGTTGCGACCGAGCAGCACCGTGATCTCTCCCGACCGCACCGTGAGCGACACGTCGCGCACCACGGTCAGGTCGCCGTAGCCGGTCTGCAACGCCGACACCTCCAGCAGCACGTCACTCATGGTCGCCGCCTCCCGCCGCGTTGGTCTCCGCCGTGACGCCGAGGTACTCCTCCATCACGCGCGGGTTGCTCTCGATCTGCTCCGGGGTGCCGTGCGCCATGACCGCGCCCTGGGCGAGCACGTAGATGTCGTCGGCGAGACGGAGCACCAGCTGGAAGTTGTGCTCCACGAGGATCACGGTCATCCCGGCGTCGCGCAGCCGGCGCACCAGGCTCTCCAGCACCTCCAGCTCGTCCTCGTCGAGGCCGGAGGCGACCTCGTCGAGCAGCACGACCTGGGGCGAGGCCGCGAGGCTGCGCGCGACCTCCAGCAGGCGGCGGTTGCCGAGCGGGAGGGAGTCGGCCGGCTCGTCGCGCTGCGCGCTCAGCCCGACCAGTGCCAGGGCACGTTCGGCCGCCGCGCGGTTCTCCCGACGCGCCCGCCAGAACGACGGCAGGCGCAGCACCGACGCGAACACGCTGGCGCGCTCGGTCGCGTAGCACCCGGCCTGCACGGCTTCGAACACGGTGAGCTTCTCGGGGATGTTGGGGGTCTGGAACGTGCGCGACACTCCGGCCCGCGCGACCCGATACGACGAGAGCCCCTGGATGGGCCGCCCGTCGAGCTCGATCGTGCCGGCGTCGGTGCGGTAGAACCCCGAGATCATGTTCAGCAGCGTGGTCTTGCCCGAGCCGTTGGGCCCGATGATCGCGGTGACCGCGCCCGGCGCCGCCTCGATCGAGACCTTCGAGAGTGCCTGGTTGCCACCGAACGCCTTCGAGACACCGTCGGTGCGCAGCAGGGCGCCGTCGAGCCTCTCGACCTCGGCCGGGGCTGCGGGCACGGGCTCGATGCCGACCCTGCGCTTCGCAGCGATGTCGGCCTTGCGCACGAGGCTGCGCACGAGCCCGGAGAGACCGCCGGTGAATGCGACCCCTCCGATGAGCAGGAACGCACCGGAGATGATGAGGCCGAACTTGCTGAAGTTCGTCGACTGGTTCATGCCGAACTGCAGCACGGCCGCGCCGATGAGCGCCCCGTAGATGCTTGCGGATCCGCCGAAGATCGACGCCGCGAGCACCGTCATCGCGAAGGAGAACGCGAACGCCTCCGGCGAGATGAACAGGTCGAGGTTGGCGAACAGCACGCCCGCGATGCCGGCCGGCACCGCGCCGATCGCGTACGCGGTGAGCTTGGCGCGGAAGACCGAGATGCCCATGGACGACGCCAGCACGGGGCTCTGCTTGAGCACGCGCAGGGCGGTGCCGTGGTCGGACACGACGAGGTTGCGGATGAGGGCGAACACGACGATCGCGATCGCGACGATCAGCACGTAGTACGTCCGCCCGTCGATCATCTGCCCGAAGGAGGTCGCGGGCATGATGCCGGCCAGGCCGTTGCGACCGCCGGTCTCCTCCTTGAAGATCGACAGCACGTCGGGGACGATCAGGATCAGGAAGAACGAGGTCATCGCGAGCGACCAGCTGCCGAGCCGGAGCCCGGGGATGCCGGAGATCAGGCCGACGATCAGGGCGGCCCCTCCGCCGATCAGCAGTTGCAGCCAGATGTCGGTCACGCCGGCCTTGTTGGCGAGACCCGCCGCGTAGGCACCGGCGGCGTACATGGCGACCTGACCCATCGCGAGCTCGCCCGCGTAGCCGAGCGAGAGGTTCAGGCCGAGCACGATGAGGGCGAGGATGAGCGTGAGCTCGATCTGCCGGGTCGCGCCGTAGTTGAGCCCCAGGAAGGGCAGCACGAGCAGCACCGCGCCGATGGCGAGCGGCCAGAGCCACCCGGGGACGGCACGCAGTTTCAGCCAGAGAGCGGCCATGGTCACACCGTCCGTTCCACGCGACGGGTGAAGAGCCCCGTCGGTTTGACCATCAGGATCACGATCAGGATGAAGAACACCGTCAGCCCCGCGTAGTCCGCGCCGATGTAGCGCGTGGCGAGGGCCTCGGCGAGTCCGACGATCAGCCCCCCGACCAGCACGCCGCCCAGCGACCCGAAGCCGCCGATGGCGAGCACCACGAAGCCCTTGAGCGCGAGCGAGGCGCCGAGGGTCGCGACCGCGTAGGTCTTGGGCCCGACGAAGACGCCGAGGAACCCGGCGAGCACCCCCGTGAAGATGAAGGCCAGCAGGGCGAAGCGCCGCACGTTCACGCCGCGCAGCTGGGCCGCCTCCCGGTTCTCGCTCATGCCGAGCAGGGCGATGCCGGTCATGCTCCGCTTCGCGAACTGGGTGAGCACCACCACGAGCACGATCACGAGCACGATCAGGGCGATCTCGACGGGGTACACGCGGCCGCCGAGGAACTCGAGCACCTGGTCGCCCATGAAGAAGGGGACACGCTTGGGCTCACCGCCCCAGATCACCTGTGCGACGCCTTCCATGATGATCGACGCGCCGAGCGTGGTGACGAGCAGGTTGTGCGGGTCTTTCACCGGTCGGATGGCGACGCGCTCCTCCAGCGCGGCGATCCCGCCGACGATCACGGCCGCGCCGATCGCGACGAGCCACCAGGGCAGACCCCAGACGACGATGCCGACGTACGCGAGGAACGCACCGAGCATCATGAGCGCCGCCTGGGCGAAGTTGAAGGTCTTCTGGGAGAGGAAGACGATGTTGTAGCCGATCGCCACCAGTGCGTAGATCGCACCGAGCGCGAGGCCGGACCAGATGATGGTCATTGCGGTCGGGTCCTTCCATCATTGTGGCTTCGAGGCGGCGGGCTCCGTGTGCCGACGGCTCGGATCCGCGGGGGATCCGAGCCGCCGGCCGTGGTCGCTCGCCGGCCGGGTCAGGGCTGGAACTGACCGTTGACGAGCTCGCCCGGGGGGATGAACGCGAACTGGTCCGGGCTCACGTGCGGGCTGTGCGCGTCCTTCTCGAACGCGTAGTTGGCGAGGATCGCCGTCTCGGCCGCCTTCTGCACCTCGGGGTCGATGAGCGCCTCGACCAGGGCGTCGGGGTCGTCGATGCCACCGGCCTTCTCCGCGGCGGCCTTGAACAGCAGCGCCGAGTCGTAGTTGTACGCGAGGATCAGCGACGACTTGATGTCGCCCGCAGCGAGCATACGCTCCACGGCGTCGTTGACCTTGGTGTCGTCGGGGTTGTACTGGGTGCTGGAGTACACCTGCATGGTGAGGTTCTTCACCTGATCGGTGCCGAGCACGCCGTCGGGGGCGGGCGTGGCGATCAGACCGGTCGCGGCGACGGAGGAGTTGCCCATCACCGGCACGTCCCAGCCGAGCTTCTCGAGGCTCTGCAGCACGTAGCCGAGCGGGGCGCCGTAGGCGTCGAGAACGAGCACGTCGGGGTCGCCCTGCTGGAGCGCCGACAGCTGCGGGGTCATGTCGAGCGCGGCGTTGTCGAAGCCCTCGTTGCCGGTGACGGTGAAGCCCGCGTCGGCGAAGGTGGTCTCACCGAGCTGTCCGAACAGCTCGCCGTAGGCGCTGGAGCCGTGCAGGATGGCCACGTCCTCGTAGCCGCGATCCTCCATCTCGGCGACGAACGAGCCGAGGTAGTCGGGCACGGACGCGCTCAGGTCGAAGCTGTAGGGGTTGACCGAGGGGTCGCCGGAGCCGGTGGTCGGGCCGATGTTGAACGACACGATCTGGTTCTGCGTGAGGATCGGCAGCATCGCCTCGGTGATGGTGGAAGGGCCGGAGTTCATCACGAGGGCGGGCTTGCCCTCGGTGGCGATGTACTCGCGCAGCTTGGTGACGGCGACGGTCGGGTCGGCGTTGTCCTCCAGATGCGTGATCTCGACCTCGCGGTCGAGGATGCCGCCCATGTCGTTGACGGCGTCGACGGAGGCGAGGGCTGCCGTGACGGCGGTGGTGGCGTTGTCCGCCAGGATGCCCTCCGCGCCCATGCCGCCCAGCACCACGATCTTGATCGGATCGCCCCCGGCGTCCCCGCCGCCGCTGTTGTCGGCGTCCGCATCGCCGCCGGAGCAGCCGGCGAGCGCCATGGACGACACCACGATCCCTGCGGCGACTGCCGCGAGCCTCTTGAATCGCATTTCCGAACCTCTCTCATCGTTGAGTTAGAGCGACCAAACGCTTGCTTAGTAAATCACACTCGGATCACCCGGACAATGCCCAACCGGTCAATTGCTTGGTTGATGACGGAACTGCTGTTAGATTCGCCGCTCATGGACACTCCGCAGAGCATCGACGCCCGCCAGCCCTCCCCCCTCGACGGCGTCGCCGTGGTGACGGGAGGCACCGGAGGGATCGGCTCGGCGATCGCGCGCGGCCTGGTCGCGGCGGGCATGCGCGTGGTCGTCACCCACCGCTCCGAGCCCGCCCCCGAGGTGCGCACGGCCCTGGGTGCCGACATCGAGCTGCACCGCCTGGACGTGCGCGACGAGGAGGCAGCGCGCGCCCTCGCGGACGACCTCGTGACACAGCACGGTGCGATCCACACGGTGGTGCACGCCGCCGGTCCCCACGTGCCGATGGTGCACCTGTCGAAGGTCCCCGTGGCGCAGTTCGCCCGCCAGGTGGACGACGACCTCGTGGGCTTCTTCACGATCGCTTCGGCATTCCTGCCCGCCCTGCGCCAGGCGTCCGGCTCGCTCACGGTCGTGACTAGCGCCGGCACCCGCCGATACCCCGTCCGCGACGGGCTCTCGGTGGCCCCGAAGGGCGGGGTGGAAGCACTGGCGCGCGGGCTCGCCGCGGAGGAGGGCCGCTTCGGCGTGCGCGTGAACGCCGTGGGCCCCGGGATGCTGTGGGACGGCATGTCGGCCCGCCTCATGGCCTCGGGCGACCTCGACCAGCGGGCGCTCGACGTGGCCATGGCCAACATCCCGATGCGCCGCTTCGGCACCGCGGACGACATCGCCGCGGCGGTCTCTTTCCTCGCGTCGCCCGCGGCCGGGTTCATCACGGGGCAGAAGCTCGACGTCGACGGGGGCTTCGGGCTCTGAGCCCCGGGGACGGTCACGCGCGGCCCGGCGTCATCGCATGCCCTGCAGGCGCTCGAGCAGCCAGTCGATGCGGGCGGCCTCGTCGCGGTTGAACCGCTCCGCCCACTCCAGGGCGACCCCGGAGAACCGCCACGCCTCTTCGCGCTCGGCTCCCCTGGCGTGCGCCCCCGCGTCCTCAGCGGTCCGCAGTGCCTCGTCGCGGTAGGCGGTGAGCGCGGCGCGCAGGCGGTCGAGATCGCCGTTGTGCGCGGCCCACAGGCGCAGGATCTGCGGGTGCTTGAGCACCACCGGCTCGGGCGGCACGTTGTCGGTCCAGCGCCGCATGTGGTCGCGTCCGAGCGGGGTGATCGCGTACAGGCGCCGGCTCTTCGCGGCGTGCGTCTGCTCCACCCGGGAGACCGCGAGGCCGAGGTCCTCCAGCCGGCGCAGCTCGGTGTAGATCTGGCTCTGCGACGGAGCCCAGTAGAAGAACGCGAGGCTCTGGTCGGCCCACTGCTTGACGTCGTAGCCCGACAGCTCGGTGTCGAACGACAGGATGCCCAGGACGGCCCAGCTCGTGGCGGGCAGCTCCGGCAGCTGCGGGGTGTTCTCGTGATCGGTCACTTGACCTCCTCGTCGTTGAGTGAGATATTCCTGATCGTACTATGACTAACAGTCATACCGACGCCGATCGAAGGAGATCAGGTGGACGAGACGACCCGGATGCTGGACCTGCTCAACGCGACGTTCCCGCCGATCTGGACGATGGACCCGCTGGCGGGACGCGCCGCCGTGGATGCGCGCATCCGCCCCGCCGCGAACCTCGACGACGCCGACGCGGAGGACGCGGTGGTCGCGCGCGGCACGCACCCGATCCCGATCCGCGTGTACCGCCCCGCGACGATCCGCGATGGCGCGCCCGCCACCGTGTACGCGCACGGCGGCGGCTTTCTGCACGGCTCGATCGCCGGACACGACGGCTTCTGCCGACGCTGGGCGCGGGAGACGGAGTCGATCGTCGTGTCGGTCGACTACCGGCTCGCGCCGGAGGCGGGACCCGGCGCTGCCCGGGACGACCTCGTGGCCGCCGCGGACTGGGCGATCGCGGCGGGCCTCGCGCCGCACGGGCTGCTCCTCGCAGGGGACAGCTCGGGGGGCAACATCGCCGCCGGCGCCGCGATCGCCCTCCGCGACTGCGGCCACAGCCCCGTCGTCGGCCAGGTGCTGCTGTACCCGTTCCTGGACCCGGCCATGGCCACGGAGAGCCATCGCACGCGAGCCGCGGGGTACTTCGTGACCGCCGAGCTGCTCGCCCACTACTGGCGCACCTTCCTCGGTGACGCCGCCGACCGGGTCCACCCCGACGTCACGCCGCTCGCGGTCGACGACCTGGGCGATCTGCCGCCCGCCGTCGTCGTGACCGCCGGGCTCGACCCGCTGTGCGACGAGGGGGCGCTGTACGCCCGGCGTCTCCGCGCCGCCGGGGTGCCCGTGGTCGAGCGACACCATCCCGACCAGTTCCACGGATTCCTCACGATCCCCGGCTACGGCCCGGCCGCGTCCGCCGCGGCCCTCCTCTGGAGCGACGTGCGCGCGCTCACCCCCACCCCTGCGAAGGAGCAGACATGACCACCCAGCACGACCTCCTCGTCGTCGGCGCCGGCCTCGCCGGGCTGTACACCACGATCCACGCCGAACGGGCCGGGCTCGACGTGCTCGGGCTGGAGGCCGGCGACGACGTGGGAGGCACCTGGTACTGGAACCGCTACCCCGGTGCGCGGTGCGACGTGGAGAGCATCGACTACTCGTTCTCGTTCGACGACGAGCTGCAGCGCGAATGGCGATGGACCGAGCGCTATGCGACACAGCCCGAGATCCTGCGCTACCTAAACCACGTGGCCGACCGCTTCGACGTGCGCCGCCACTACCGGTTCGGGCAGCGCCTGTCCGCCGCGAGCTGGGACGAGGGGCGGCAGCACTGGGAGGTGCGCACGGAGACCGGGCTGACGGCGACCGCGCGGTGGCTGGTGATGGCGACGGGCGGGCTCTCGAAGCCGCAGCTGCCCGATCTCCCCGGGCGCGACACCTTCGCCGGCACCGTGCTGCAGACCTCCGCCTGGCCCGAGGGCCCGGTCGACCTACGGGGGCGGCGCGTGGCCGTGATCGGCACGGGGTCGTCCGGTGTGCAGGCCATCCCGCTGCTCGCGGAGCAGGCGTCCGAGCTCACGGTGTATCAGCGCAGCGCCAACTACAGCGTGCCCGCGTTCAACCGTCCGATCGACGACGAGGAGTGGGCACAGCAGCAGCGGGCCCTACCGCGACGGCGCGAGCTGTCGTGGAACGGTGCCGCGGGCTCGCCGTGGACGAGTCATCCCGTGCCCTTCGCGGAGACCGGCGAGGAGGAGCGGCGGGCGGTGTTCGAGGAGAGCTGGACCCGCGGCGGCGTGCTGTTCGCGAAGGCGTTTCAGGGCCTCACGGTCGACCCGGTGATCAACGACGCCGCGCGGCTGTTCTTCGAGGAGAAGCTCGCCGAGCGCGTGCATGATCCCGAGGTGCGCGCGACCCTGACCCCGCGCGATCACCCCGTGGGCACCAAGCGCATCTGCACGGACTCGGGCTACTACGAGACGTTCAACGCCCCGCACGTGACGCTCGTGGATCTGCGCACGGAGCCTCTCGCCGAGGTCACCCCCACCGGCATCCGCACGGCCGCCCGGCACCGCGAGCACGACGTGATCGTGTACGCCACGGGCTTCGACGCCATGACCGGGGCCCTGACCGCGATCGACATCCGCGGGCGCGAGGGCCGCTCGCTGCGCGAGGACTGGAGCGGCTTCCCCTCCACCTACCTCGGCATCGGACTGCCCGGGTACCCGAACCTGCTGGTGCTGAACGGCCCGGGCAGCCCCAGCGTGCTGTCGAACATGGCGCTCACGTCGGAGCAGCAGGGCGACCTGGCGCTGCGGATGATCGCGCACTGCCGTGACCGCGGGTTCACGTCGATCGAGGCGCGCGCGGATGCGGCGGAGGCGTGGACGGCGCACTCCCTCGAGCTCGCCGACCGCACGCTGTTCGGCTCCGCACCCTCGTGGTACACCGGCGCCAACATCGCGGGGAAGGCTCGCGGCTTCCTGCCGTACATCGGCGGCTTCAAGGCCTACATCGACCGGTGCGAGGAGGTCGCCGCCGCCGGGTTCCGCGGTTTCGTGCTGTCGTCGCGCTGATCGCGGAGTCGGGCTGGCCTTCGGACGACCTCGCCGCTAGAGTCAAACAAGCAAATGCTTGGGCAAAGGAGCGCGGGATGAGTGCCATCGACCTCGGATTCACCACGGGAGACGCGGTGCTCATCACCGGCGCGGGCAGCGGCATCGGCCGGGCGACCGCCGTGCGCGCGGCCGAGCTCGGGCTGGCCCTGAGCCTGTGGGATCTGAACCCCGAGGGACTCGAGGAGACCGCGACGCAGGTGCGCGCGGTCGCCCCCGCGGTGCACACCTGGGTGGCCGACGTGTCGGACGATGCCGCCGTGTCCGCGGGTTTCGCCGACGCCGCCGCCACCCTCGGCCCGGTGCGCTACCTGCACAACAACGCCGGCCCCGCGTCTGCTTCCACACTCCCCTTCGACCCTGCCCTGGAGATCTGCGTGGGCAGCGTGCGCCGTGTGACCGACGCCTGGGCGGCGGCCGGTCCCGGCACCGGCGCCGCGATGGTCGCCACCACCTCGGTCGCCGGCAACCTCGTGGGCACCGACAGCGCGTGGTACTCCGCCGCGAAGGCCGCCATCATGGGCTACGTCCGCCACCTCGCCGCCCACCGCGCCCACGAGTTCCGCTCCAACGGCGTGGCGCCCGGGATGACCGACACCCCGCGGCTCGCCGGGTTCGCGAGCAGCGAGACCGGACAGCGTGTCCTCACGCGCATTCCGCTGAAGCGCATGGCCACGCCCGACGACATCGCCTGGGCCACACTGTTCCTGCTCTCGCCGCTCGCGGGCTACGTCAACGGCGTCTTCCTCCCGGTCGACGGGGGCTGGACGGTCACCCAGTGAGCGCGGAGCCCGAGCGCCCGGTGCTGCACTCCCACACGACCCGCCTCAGCTACGCGGACACCGACCCCGCGGGGATCCTCTACTACGCCGCCTGGTTCCCGAAGATGGAGGCGCTGCAGTCGGAGTTCCTCTATCTGCAGGGGCTACGGCAGGACACGCTGGTCGAGCGCTTCGGGTGGTGGACGGTGTCACGCGCCACGACGTGCGAGTACCTGGCCGCAGCCCGCCTGTTCGACGAGGTGCGCATCGACCTGCGTCTGGGACGCATCGGCGCCTCGTCGTTCCGCTTCGCGTTCCGCATGACCCGACTCGACGACGACGTGCCGGTCGCGCGCGCCGAGAACACGGTCGTGACGGTCTCCCCCGCGCAGGAGCCCGTGCGCATCCCCGCCGACCTGCGCGCGCACCTGGAGCGCTGGGCGGGAGGGGGTGCCGCATGAGCGTCGACCTGCGCACGATCGGCGACCGTCAGGAGATCGCGATGCTGCTCGCCCGCATCGCCCACCTGGCCGACGCGGGAGACCCCGCGGAGTACGTGCGGTGCTTCACCCCGGACGCGGTCTGGGACCTCACCGACGCGACCGACCTGCCGATGGACGTGCAGACGATCTCCGGGAGGGCGGCGCTGCTCGCGGGCGTGCACGAGCGCCGTGCGGCCGGCATCCAGGGCCCGGGCACCCACACGCGGCACGACGTGTCGAGCATCGCGGTCGAGGTGGACGGCGATCGGGCGCGGTCGCGCGCCTACTTCCGCTACTACCGCGGCACCGACGGGGCGCCCGTGCTCGCGGCGATGGGGGTGTACGCCGACGAGTTCGTGCGCGACGGCGACCGCTGGCTGCTGCGGCGACGCGTGATCAGCCGGGGCTGAGCCACGCGCGGGCCCGGCCGCTGCGTACGAGCTCGCGGTGCATCTCGGTCTGCCGCAGCGCGGAGTGCAGCCAGAATCCGTCGAGACCCTGCCATCCCGCGGTCCACGTGAGGCGCTGCGCGTACTCCCACACCGGTCTGTCGCCGAGCTCGTCGACCAGCGCTGCTACCTCGGCCGTGCGACGCAGATGGTGGGCCGCGATCCGAGCCCGCCGTTCCCTCAGACCGGTGAACCGGAACTCGTGGCCGGGCAGCACCGTGAAGGCGTCGAACGGCGCCAGGCGGTCGAGCGAGTCGAGCAGGTCGCCCAGGGGCTCATCGCCCGGCAGCACGCCGATGCCGACACCGGAGTAGATGCGCGGCAGCACGTGATCGCCCGTGAACAGCAGTCGCGCGTCTCGGTCGGCGAGGCAGACGTGACCGCCCGTGTGCCCCGGGGTCGCGACGACCTCGAGGCGCCGCCCGCCGAGGTCGAGCACGTCGCCGTGGGCGAGCAGCACGTCGGGCTCCACCTCGCCGGTGAGGGACGGACGCG
>NZ_SSDM01000107.1:0-7789 GCF_004794375.1 Microbacterium sp. K35
GACCGCGCGGCGACGTCGCGCGGCCTCCGCGATCCGCGCGCCGTCCGGCAGCCGAGAGGTCGCCTGCGCGGTGACCACGTCGACCCATCCGTCGATCGTCGCGATGAGGTTCTCCAGCCGCGCGAGCGCCTCGCGCTGGGCCTCGGTCTGGGTGGGCAGCAGCGCGCCGCCCTCGATCGCGGCGCGCAGCTCCTCCGGGTCGGAGGGGTCGAGCCGGCTCGCCACGTCCTCCAGGGCGTCGACGTCCACCGTCACGCCGCGGGCGAAGTCGGTGATCTGCGCCATCACGTGCAGGTGCAGCCACTTGGCGTGCCGGTACAGCCGGGCGTACGCCAGCTCCCTCGTCGCGAGGTACAGCGCGATCTGGTCCTCCGGGATCTCCAGGCCCTCGCCGAACGCGGTCAGGTTCTGCGGGATCACGGCCGCGGTGCCGGCGGGGAGCACCGGGATCCCCACGTCACCGCCCGAGACGACCTCGAGCGACAGGTTGCCCAGCACCTGACCGAACTGCGCGGCGAACACCGAGCCGCCGAGTCCGCGCATCAGCCGCCCCGCGCCCTGCACCACGCCGCGCATCTCCTCCGGCACCTGCGTGTCCAGGGCCGAGGTCAGCGCGTCGGCGATGCTGGTCGACACGGGGCCGGCGATTTCCTTCCACACCGGCAACGTCTTCTCGACCCACTCGCCGCGGGTCATGGCGGTGGGCGCCTCGGCGAGCTCGGAGATCGTGGTCGCCTCGCCGAGCCAGAGGGTGGCGAGCGCGAAGGAGTCCGCGATCGAGGTGCGCGAGCCGTCGGAGATGCCCTGGCCCTCGCGGTTGGCGATGTGCAGCGCCTGCCGCAGGGCGTTCTCCCACGGGTCGCCGCCGAACGCACCCTGGAGCTGCGCCATGATCGTCTGCATCATCGCGGGGTCGAGCGTGAACCCGTCCATGCCCTGGAAGGCGTCCCGCAGCGCTTCCGGGTCGATGTCGCCGCCGCCCTGATTCGAGAGCATCCGGCGCAGGAACTCCTGGAAGTCCTCCGGGTTCGGGTCGTTGTCTGCCATGTCGCTCGCCCTCTCAGCACGTCTGTAGCCGTGGCATCTACGCTAGTCACAGGTTTCAGTGCGTGACCCCGGTGCGGGCAGATCGCTGTACGCCGCTCGCGAACGACGGAGGAATGCTGTGGAACGACCGCGCGCAGGAAAGCTCGGACTCGGTGTCTGGGCGCTGATCGTCGCGCTCGCCGCCCTGGCGGTGCTCACCTTCCTGCCGTCGCCGTACGTGATCCAGCGTCCCGGTCCCGTGTACGACACCCTCGGCACCGCCAAGAACGCCGACGGCGAGCAGGTGCCGCTGATCAGCGTGGAGGGTGCGGAGACGTACGAGACGGGTGGCACGCTCGACCTCACGACGGTGCAGGTGGTCGGCAACCGCGAGCGCACGCCCAGCTGGTTCGAGCTCGCGCTGGCCTGGCTCGACTCCTCGCGGGCGGTCGTCCCGCTCGACTCCGTGTTCCCGGAGGGGGTGACCACGGAGCAGCGCGACGAGCGCAACGCGACGCTCATGGTCGACTCGCAGCATGAGGCCACGGCTGCAGCGCTCAACGAGCTCGGCTACGACACCGGCGCGCAGGTGGTCGTCGTGGACGCGGTCGAGGACTCGCCGGCCGACGGACTGCTGGAACCCGACGATGTGATCACCGCGGTCGACGGCACGCCCGTCACCTCGGCGACCCGGTTGCGCGAGGCGATCCAGGATGCGGGTGGCGACCCCGTCGCCCTCACCGTGCAGCGCGATGGCGCGGAGCAGGTGGTGGAGGTGACGCCCGAGAAGCACGAGGAGGGCGGGACCACGACCTGGCTGGTCGGCATCACCCTGCGCACCGACTACGACTTCGAGATCGACGTGACCATCCAGCTCGACAACGTGGGCGGCCCGAGTGCCGGCATGATGTTTGCGCTGGGCATCATCGACACGCTCACGCCCGGCGAGCTCAACGGCGGCAAGGACGTCGCGGGAACGGGCACGATCGACGCGGAGGGCGACGTCGGCCCCATCGGCGGCATCCGGCAGAAGCTCTACGGTGCGCGCGACGCGGGTGCCGACTACTTCCTGGCGCCGGCGTCGAACTGCGACGAGGTGGTCGGGCACGTGCCCGATGGCCTGCAGGTGATCCGGACGGCGACGCTGGAGGAGTCGCTGGCGGCGTTGGACGTCATCGCGGACGGCGGGGACACGAGCGGACTCCCGACGTGCGAGATCCCGGCCACCTGAGCCGGGTGGCCTTCCGCGCCGTGACGTCGCCGTGACCGGCGTGACAGCCTGCGCACAGCCGCCCGTGCCTAGGATGGAGGGGTGACCTCGACCTCAGCCCCGAACCCGGCCACGCCACGAACCTCTCGACGAATCCTCGGCATCTCGCTGGTGATCATCGCCGCGCTGATCGCGGCGTTCTTCGTCTTCGCTTCGCTCTACACCGAATTCCTCTGGTTCGACCAGGTCGGGTTCACCGGCGTGCTGACCACGCAGTGGATCGCGACGGCGGTGATGTTCGTCGTCGGCTTCCTCGGCATGGCGGTCCCGCTGTTCGTCGTCATCCAGCTGGCCTACCGTCTGCGCCCGGTCTACGTGCGTCTGAGCTCGCAGCTCGACCGCTATCAGGAGGTCATCGAGCCGCTGCGCCGCCTGGCCATGTGGGGCATGCCCATCTTCTTCGGACTGTTCGCGGGCTTCGCGGCGGCGGGCAACTGGAAGACGGTGTGGCTCTGGGCGAACGGTGTCGCCACCGACACGGTCGACCCGCAGTTCGGCGTCGACACGGGCTTCTACATGTTCGCGATGCCGTTCTACTCGATCCTGCTCGCGTTCGTGTCGGCCGTGCTGCTGCTGTGCTTGCTGGTCACCGCGCTCGTGTCGTACCTGTACGGCTCCGTGCGCATCGGCCAGGGCGAGCTGCGCATCTCCAAGCCGGCGCGCATCCAGCTCGCCGTGATCGCCGGTCTCTATCTCCTGGTGCAGGCCGCGAGCCTCTGGCTCGACCGCTTCAAGACCCTCGTCACGCCGGACGACCGCATCACGGGTGCCGCGTACACCGGTGTGAACGCGACGATCCCCGGCCTGGCGATCCTCGCGATCATCGCCGCCGTGGTCGCGATCCTCTTCTTCGTCACGGCCGTCATCGGGCGCTGGCGGTTCCCGCTCGCCGCGACGGCGCTGCTCATCGTGGCCTCGCTGGTCGTGGGCGTCGGCTACCCCTGGGTGGTCACCACCTTCCAGGTGAAGCCGAACCAGAACGCGTACCAGGCGGAGTACTACCAGCGGAACATCGACGGCACGAAGGAGGCCTACGGGGTCGCGAACCTCGAGACCACCGCCTTCGAGGCCGAGACCGATGCGGCGGCCGGCCAGCTGCGGGCCGACGCCGAGACCACGGCGTCGATCCGCATCATGGACCCGAAGGTCATCCCGCCGACCGTGCGTCAGCTCGAGCAGTACCGCGGCTACTACCAGTTCCAGACCACGATGGACGTCGACCGCTATGAGATCGACGGCGTCATGCAGGACACGGTGGTCTCGGTGCGCGACCTCGACATGTCGGGCCTCGGCGACGGCGACAACTGGAACAACCGCGTCGCGGTCTACACCCACGGTTACGGCCTCGTGGCCGCGGCGGGCAACCAGCGCACGAGCGACGGTGAGCCGGTGTTCCTCGAGCGCGGCATCCCGAGCTCGGGCTTCCTGACCGACCGCGAGAACTTCGAGCCGCGCGTCTACTTCGGCGAGAACTCCCCGGAGTACTCCATCGTCGGCGCCCCGGAGGGCTCCGAGCCGGCGGAGATCGATTACCCGCGCGGCAAGGACGGCTCGAGCGAGACGAAGACGACCTTCGACGGCGACGGCGGTCCGAAGATCGGCGACACGTTCACGAAGCTGCTCTACGCGCTGAAGTTCCAGTCGGAGCAGATCCTGTTCTCGAACCTGGTGAACGACGAGTCGCAGATCCTGTACGACCGCGACCCGAAGACGCGCGTGCAGAAGGTCGCTCCGTACCTCGAGCTCGACAGCGACCCGTACCCGAGCGTCGTGGACGGTCGCATCGTCTGGATCGTGGACGGCTACACCACCAGCTCCACGTACCCGTACTCGACGAGCGTGAGCCTGTCCGACGCGATCGCCGACTCGAACGTCACCTCGCCCTCGCTCGCGATCGACGACATCAACTACATCCGCAACTCGGTCAAGGCCACCGTCGACGCCTACGACGGCTCGGTCACGCTCTACGCGTGGGACGAGGAGGACCCGGTGCTGCAGACGTGGCAGAAGGTGTACCCGTCGACGCTCAAGCCGATCAGCGACATGTCGGGCGAGCTCATGAGCCACGTGCGCTACCCGACCGACCTGTTCAAGGTGCAGCGCGACATCCTCGGCATCTACCACGTCGACAAGGCCGGCTCGTTCGCGCAGCAGGACAACCGCTGGCAGACGCCGAACGACCCGCGCAGCGAGGCGATGCTGCAGCCGCCGTACTACCTGACGATGCAGATGCCCGGTCAGGACCAGCCCCGGTTCTCGATGTTCTCGACCTTCATCCCGGCGTCGCAGGGCGCGGGAGGCAGCCGAGACGTGCTGATGGGCTACCTCGCGGTGGACTCGGACGCCGGGTCGGAGAAGGGCGTGAAGGCCGACGGGTACGGGCAGTTGCGCATGCTCGAGATCGACACCGACACCACGGTGCCCGGCCCCGGTCAGGTGCAGAACACCTACAACTCGGACACCGCCGTGGTGCCCCAACTGAACCTCCTCCAGCAGGGGGAGTCCGAGGTGATCTACGGCAACCTGCTCACGCTGCCCGTCGGCGGCGGTCTGCTCTACGTGCAGCCGGTGTACGTGCAGTCGTCGGAGGGCACGCAGCTGCCGCGTCTGCAGAAGGTGCTGGTCGCGTTCGGCGACCGGGTCGCTTTCGAGAACACGCTCACCGAGGCGCTCGACACGCTGTTCGGCGGGGACTCCGGCGCCACCGGCGGTGATGACGAGGTCGAGCCGACGGATCCGGGCACCGATCCGGGCACGACGGATCCGGACACGGGGGAGACCCCGACCGAGCCGACCGCGCCGACGGACGCCCAGGCCGACGCGCTGGCTGCCGCGCAGCAGGCCCTGCTCGACCGGCAGGCCGCGCTGGCCGAGGGTGACCTCGAGAAGTTCGGTGAGGCCGACAAGCGCCTCACGGCGGCCGTCGAGAAGCTCCTGGAGCTGGAGGGCGCCGCGGGGCAGTGATCCTGCGAGGCTGAGACGAATGGGCGTCCCTGCGGGGGCGCCCATTCGCGTATCCGCCGGACGGACAGAGGGCGGGCGGGGCCAGCGCGCGCAGGGAAAGGCGAAGGCCCCTGATCGGATTTCTCCTGATCAGGGGCCTTCTCTTGTTGCGGGGACAGGATTTGAACCTGCGACCTCCGGGTTATGAGCCCGGCGAGCTACCGAACTGCTCCACCCCGCGGCACAAGAAATAACTTATCACGGATTCCGAGGGTCGTCGAATCGAGCGCGGGAGTCCCGGGGGTGCGAGAGGATGGGGCCATGTCCGAGACCGCCGTCGCCGTCGCCGTGTGCCAGTTCGCCCCGACCGCCTCCCGCGAGGACAACCGCGACACGATCGCGGCGCTCACCGCCGAGGCGGCGGCGCGTGGCGCGAAGCTCGTCGTGTTCCCCGAGTACGCGAGCTACTTCGTCGACCCGCTCGACGAGAGTCTCGCCACGCACGCGGAGACACTCGACGGCGACTTTGTGTCCACGCTCACCGCTCTCGCGGGGGAGTACGCGGTCGTGATCGTCGCCGGGCTCGTGGAGCGGGCGTCCACCGAGGGGCACGTGCGCAACGCCGTCGTGGCCGTGGACGGGAGCGGCGTGCTCGCGGTCTACCGGAAGCAGCACCTGTACGACGCCTTCGGTCAGACCGAGTCCGACTGGATCGAGGCCGGCGAGCTGACGGAGCCCGCGGTGTTCG
Source organism: Microbacterium sp. K35 (assembly GCF_004794375.1). Classification (NCBI taxonomy): domain Bacteria; kingdom Bacillati; phylum Actinomycetota; class Actinomycetes; order Micrococcales; family Microbacteriaceae; genus Microbacterium; species Microbacterium sp. K35. The sequence continues at coordinate 5,988 of NZ_SSDM01000107.1, forward strand.
AGGTCGCTGGGCTGCGCTTCGGGCTGCTCACCTGTTACGACCTCCGGTTCCCCGAGGTCGCCCGGCTCCTGGCGGTCGCGGGCGTCGACGCACTGGTCGTCCCGGCGGAGTGGGTGCGCGGTCCGCTCAAGGAGCATCACTGGACGACGCTGCTCGCGGCGCGCGCGATCGAGAACACGGTCTATGCGGTGGCGGCCGATCACCCGGCACCGATCGGAGTCGGGCATTCGCAGATCGTGGATCCGCAGGGGGTCGTCCTGGCCGGAGTGGGCAGCGCGCCCGGCATGGCGGTCGGCGTGATGGAGCGCTCGGCCGTCGAGCGGGTGCGGCAGGTGAACCCGGCGCTGCGCCTGCGCCGCTACGACGTCGTGCCGCGCTGAGGACCCGCGTCAGGCGGAGGCGAGGCGGCGGGCGGCCTCCTCGAGCACCTCGGTGCGTTTGCAGGCGGCGAAACGCACGAGTCCGGCGTAGTCGGCCCGATGCTCGGCCGACACGAAGGCCGTGAGAGGAATCGCGACGACGCCCGCCCGCTCCGGGAGGGTGCGGCAGAACGCCGCGGCATCCGACCCGCCGAGTGCGCTGGCGTCGGCCACCGTGAAGTAGCCGCCCCGGGGCGCGTGCACCACGAAGCCCGCGGCGCGCAGGCCGTCCCCGAGGATCTCGTGCTTGTGGGCCAGCGTGGTGGTGGCGTCGCGGAAGAACGCGTCGTCGAGGCGGAGTCCCCGTGCCACAGCCGGCTGGAACGGTGAGCCGTTCACATACGTGAGGTATTGCTTCACGGTCAGGACGGCGGTGATGAGCGCCGCAGGTCCGTGCACCCAGCCGATCTTCCATCCCGTGGCCGAGAAGGTCTTGCCCGCGGACGAGATGGTCAGCGTGCGCTCGGCCGCGCCGGGCAGGGTCGCGATCGGCGTGTGCGGGCCGTCGAAGGTCAGATGCTCGTACACCTCGTCGGTGACGATGACGGCGTCGTGGAGCTCAGCCAGCCGGACGATCTCGGCCAGCACCTCGGGGCCGAACACCGCTCCGGTCGGATTGTGGGGGTCGTTGACGAGGATGAGGCGCGTGCGGTCGGTGACGGTCGCGGCGAGCTGTGCGAGATCGGGCTGGAAGTCCGGCGCGCGCAGGGGGACGGTCCGCAGCCGGGCCCCGGCCAGGGCGACCGCTGCGGCGTAGGAGTCGTAGTACGGCTCGAACACCACGACCTCGTCGTCGGGGCCGTCGATCAGTGCCAAGAGCGTCGCGGTGAGCGCCTCGGTCGCGCCGGCTGTGACGATGACCTCGGTGTCCGGGTCGACCTCGAGACCGTAGAACCGCCGCTGGTGCTCGGAGATCGCGGTGAGCAGGTCGGGGACGCCTCGTCCCGGCGGGTACTGATTGGCGCCGGAGGCGATCGCTGCCCTCGCTGCCTCGAGCACCTCCGCCGGCCCGTCCTCGTCGGGGAAGCCCTGGCCGAGGTTGATCGCGCCGGTTCTGGCCGCCGCGGCGGACATCTCTGCGAAGATGGTGGGCGCGACGGTCCCGTCTGCGGACAGCAGGCCCGCACCGGCCGCCGTGCGCTGCCATGCGCCGGGTATGACACTCATGAAGAACAGGCTAAGGCCATAGCCGAAACTCACGCTCGACATACGAAACGCACAGGCACACGCGCCATCCTGAAGGGGCGTCGAAGGAGCAGACACCATGAACGAAGACAACCCCCAGGACCACACCGCACCCGCGTCGAGCGATGCCGTGCCCACCCCGCCCGTCCCGCCGATCCCGTCCGGCGACGGCCACTCGACCGCCGCCGGCCCGACCGC
>NZ_SSDM01000108.1:0-11241 GCF_004794375.1 Microbacterium sp. K35
CCCGGGGCTGCGTCGCGAGCCACTTGGCCAGGACGACCTTCTGCTGGTTGCCGCCGGAGAGGGTGGCGGCGACCGTGTCGAGCGCGTGCGTCTTCACCTCGAGGCGCGAGGCCCACTCACGGGCGGCCCGGTTCTCCATCGCGGTCGTCAGCAGGCCGAGCCGGGCCAGACGCCGGCGGATCGCGAGGGTGATGTTGCCGCCCACGCCGGACTCGATCACGAGGCCCTGCTTGCGACGGTCCTCGGGGACGAGCGCGAGTCCCGCCCGCATGGCGTCGACGGGGCGCCGCGGGGGGATGCGCCGGCCGGTCATGCGGACCGTGCCCTCGCGGTAGCCGTCCACGCCGAACACGGCCCGGGCGACCTCGCTGCGTCCCGCGCCGACGAGCCCGGCGAGTCCGACGATCTCGCCCGCGCGCACGGTGAAGGAGATGTCGTGGAAGAGCCCTGGGCTGGTGAGGCCCTCCACCTCGAGCAGCGGTTCGCCGATCGCGGCCTCCTGCTTGGGGAACAGCTCGGCGACCTCGCGGCCCACCATCTGGCGCACGAGCTCGTCGACCGTGGTGTCGGCTACGGCGGAGGTGGCGATGTACGCGCCGTCACGCATCACGGTGACGGTGTCGCAGAGGGCGAACACCTCGTCGAAGCGGTGCGAGATGAAGATGAGGCCGCGCCCCTCGTCGCGCAGGCTGCGCGCGATCGCGAACAGGCGCTCGACCTCCACGCCGGACAGGGCGGCGGTGGGCTCGTCCATGATGAGCAGTGCCGCGTCGAGGGAGACGGCCTTGGCGATCTCGATCACCTGCTGGTCGGCGATCGAGAGCCCCTCCGCGGGGCGGTCGGGGTCGATGGTGACGCCGAGGCGGGTGAAGAGCCGCTCGACCTCGTGCCGCATGGCCTTCCGGTCGATGCGGCCGAAGCGTCCGAGGGGCTGGCGGCCCATGAAGATGTTCTCGGTCACCGACAGGTCGGGGAAGAGCGTCGGCTCCTGGTAGATGACGGCGACACCGGCTGCCTTGGACTGGGCGGTGGAGGTGAAGTCCACGTCGGCCCCGTTCAGGCGGAACGTTCCGGCGTCGCGCTGGTAGAGGCCGGCGACGATCTTCACGAGCGTGGACTTCCCGGCACCGTTCTCGCCGACGAGCGCGTGGATGGAGCCGGGGTCGACCGTGATCGTGCCGGAGCGCAGGGCGATCACCGAGCCGAAGGCCTTCTGGACGCCGGCGAGCTCGAGCACGGGCGCCGTCGCGGGTGAGGACATCATTTCTCTCTCCATTGAGGGAATGAATCGTTTCAAACCCTGTCGGAGATGAGATTAGGCGATGTGTTGACTGCTGTCAAGACGGCATGAGAGTGTGAGTCCCGAGCGGAATGTGAGTCGTTTCACACGCCGGAGGACGGGAGGTCGCGGATGGCGGTCAGCGTGCGCGAGGTCGCGGAGGACGCGGGTGTCTCGGTCGGCACGGTGTCGAACGTCCTCAACCGGCCGGAGAAGGTGGCCGCCGAGACGGTGGCCAGGGTCCAGGCGTCGATCGATCGGCTCGGCTTCGTGCGCAACGACGCGGCCAGGCAGCTCCGTGCCGGACGCAGCCGCACCATCGGACTGGTCGTGCTCGACATCCGCAACCCCTTCTTCGCTGAGGTGATCCGCGGCGCCGAGGAGCGCGCCGATCAGCACGGGCTCTCGGTGCTGGTGGCCAACAGCGACGAGAAGCAGGAGCGCGAGGCCATGCACCTCGACCTGTTCGAGGAGCAGCGGGTGACGGGCGTGCTGGTGACGCCCGTGGCCGAGTCGCTGCCGCGCCTGGCACGCATGCACGAGCGCGGCACGCACGCGGTGCTCGTCGACCGGGAGTCGCAGGACGAGCGCTTCGCCTCGGTCGCCGTCGACGACGTGGAGGGCGGCCGCATCGCCATGGAGCATCTGCTCGCAGTCGGCCGTCGGCGGATCGCCTTCGTCGGGGGGCCCGTGTCGCTGCGGCAGGTGTCCGACCGGCTCAGCGGGGCACAGGCCGCGGCCGCCGACGCCGGGGTCGCCCTGGAGTTCCTCGCGACCGCCGCTCTCACGGTCGAGGAGGGGAGGCAGGCGGGGTCGCGGATCCTCGGCCGCGCCCCGGCGGATCGTCCGGATGCCGTGTTCGCGGCGAACGACCTCGTCGCGCTCGGCCTGCTGCAGAGCCTCGTGATGACCGGAGACGCCCGGGTGCCCGACGACATCGCGATCATCGGCTACGACGACATCGACTTCGCCGCGGCCGCCGTGATCCCGCTCAGCTCGGTGCGTCAGCCCGCCGCCCTGATCGGCTCCACCGCGGTCGATCTGCTGCTGCGGGGTCAGGGGGAGCGGGCGCCGGAGCCCGAGCACGTGCTGTTCCGCCCCGAGCTGGTGGCGCGGCGCTCCACGACCGGCGCGTGACCCCGCCGGCGATGCCGTCAGGCTGAGGCCGACGACCGGTGCTGGGCGCTCGCGCCGCGCATGATGCGGGCGACCGCCGTGATCAGGAACAGCTGCCCCGTGATGCCCTCGGCCACCGCGACGGCCTGCATGCCGGCGCCCCGGGGGATGAGGTTGCCGTAGCCGGTCGTGGTGAGGGCGGTGAAGGAGAAGAACAGCTGATCGCCGAGCGAGTCGGTCTCCGCTCCGATGAAGAGCGGTTGCGACAGGAACTGCGAGGCGAGGTTGTACGCGAAGGCGAAGAACATCCCCACCAGGATGTACGCCGTCACCGCGGCGAGCAGCGCCTCGATGTCGAGCCCGCGTCGCGTGACCTGATGCGCGATGATCGCCCACGGTGCGACGAGCAGTGCCACCATCGAGGCCGCAGACAGCCCGACCGCCAGGGCGGGACTGCCGGTGCCGAAGAAGGTCGCCAGCAGGGCCGCCGCGCCCGCGGTGGACAGCACGACCCACGTCACCCGCTGCACGAGCGCACGGGCGCCCGTCACGCGGAACACGATCGCGACCGTCGCGAGCATGACCAGGAACGCCCACGGGCTCGGGTCGGCGCTCGGCTGCGCGGCGCACAGGCCGTACGAGACGCCCAAGAGCAGCAGCACGATCGCGTAGCCGACCGCCCGGTAGCTCCAGGCGCTGTCCTCGGTGCCCAGGGAAGCGCCGACGTGCGGGTGCGGATTCATGGCGATCCTCTCCGTCGCGGTGGTGTGACTCCCGCGCGCGGCCAGTATCCCAGGCGGTCGCGCGCGAGTCGGGAGGCGCGGCCGTGGCCGCGGTTCGTCAGGGCGCGTCGAACCCGTTACACTGGTCGAGTGCATCCGCGCTCTCGGGCCGGATGCCTGGAGACGTCGCATAGTCCGGCCTAGTGCACCACCCTGCTAAGGTGGAGTCCCCTCACGGGGACCAGGGGTTCAAATCCCCTCGTCTCCGCCAGTTCTTCCCCCTCGAACCGCGATCACGGTACGGCGCTCGATCTCGAGCGATCGCTCAGCGCGAGTCGCCCGCGGTCCGCCCGTGCGGTCGCCGCTCAGTGGCGCGGGAACGGTGCCGAGGAGCGCAGGTGCGCGGCGCCGAGCGGGTCGCACACGGTGGACTCGTCGACCACGCCGAACCGGAGCAGGGCGGCGGGATCGGTCGAGGAGGGTGGCGTGCGATCGGGTCGCGCGGAGAGCAGCACGAAGTCCGCCGCGGTTCCCGTCAGGTGCAGCGACCCCGCCGGCAGGCAGTGCAGGGCGATGCGGATCGCGGTGAGGTCGCGGTCGACCGCAGCGTCCGTGATCGACCACGCCGTGAAGCGGTTGGCCGACGCGGAGCCCGTCCACTCCTGGCGCACCGCCCCGGTCACCCGCAGCAGGGCCGTCGTGCCGCGGAGCCGGGTCGACTGGCGCAGTTCCAGCAGCACCCCGACCACACCGGCCGGGATGTCGACGATCACGCGCGTGACCTGAGCGCCCACGAGAGCCAGGGCGTCGGCGAACGGATCCTCGGTGTCTGCGAGCGGCGGGAGGCCGGAGGGGACGCCGAAAAGGAGGTCTCTCACCTGCATGCCGACTCGCTCCCCGTGCTCCCCCAGAAACTCCGACGATACGGGATGCGTGTTCACAGTGCAGTCAAACGGGGTGTGAACGCTGCGGGGGAGCGGCGGCACACGACCGGAACGGACCAGAATGATCGGGTGCCGCACCCGGACGGACGGACACGCTGGTGGGGAAAGGAGGAACCCATGATCGGCACCCTCAACGCCCTGATCGGCCGCGTCGAAGCCGCGCCGGACGAGGAGCTCGACGTCGCGGCCGTCGCGCGTGCACACGGCACGACCGAGTACCACCTGCGGCGGATGTTCTCCGCCCTCGCGGGCATGCCCGTGTCGGAGTACGTGCGCCGTCGTCGGATGACGATCGCCGCCGCGGAACTGGTCGGCGGTGCGCCGAGCCTGCTCGACGTGGCCGTGCGGCACGGCTACGGCTCGGTCGAGGCGTTCGGCAGGGCGTTCCGCGCCGTGCACGGCATCGGTCCGGCCGAGGCGCGCCGTGACGGGGGTCCTCTCCGTACACAACCCACGCTCCGGTTCCGCCTGAGCGTCGAAGGGAGCACCCCGATGGACGTCACCATCACCCCCCGACCCGCCCTCCAGCTGGTCGGTCATGCCACGCAGGTCCCGCTGATCCACCGCGGCGAGAATCCGCACATCCAGCAGCACATCGCGGCCATCCCGTCCGAGGAGCACGCGCGGCTCAAGCGTCTGAACGACGCGGAGCCGTCGGGCATCCTCGCCGTGTCCGCCGACGTGGAGCCGGACGCGCCAGAGGGCACGCCGCTCACCTACCTCCACGGCGTCGCACTGGAGGAGACGACCCCGGTGCCGGAAGATCTCGATGTGCTGCGGCTCGACGCGGGCACCTGGGCCGTGTTCGCCGCCGACGGCCCGTTCCCGCAGACCCTGCAGGACCTGTGGGCGGCCACCGCGACCGAGTGGTTCCCGTCGAACCCGTGGCGACTGCGCCCCGGTCCGTCGATGGTGCGGTACCGCGAGTTCCGTGGGGACACGGCCTCGTGCGAGCTGTGGCTGCCCGTGGAAGCGGAGTGAGTCACCGGGGCGGGGCGGCCGAGTCGTCCCGCCCCGGTGTCGGAGGCCCCTGGCACACTGTGCCGCACCCAGCAGTCCCACCCGGAGAGGCAGACGATGGCGGCCATCGACCCCAAGAAGACCCTCGACTCCTACCGCGCACGGCGCGGAGAGTTCCGCGTGCTGGAGGTGCCGCCGCTGCAGTACCTCATGATCGACGGCGCGGGAGACCCCAACACGTCGCCCGTGTATGGGCAGGCGGTGGCGGCGCTGTTCCCCCTGGCGTACACGCTCAAGTTCGCGAGCCGCGAAGAGCTCGGCATCGACACCGTCGTGATGCCGCTCGAGGGGCTGTGGCACGCCGCCGACATGGAGTCGTTCACGTCGCGCCGGGACAAGTCGCAGTGGGAGTGGACGCTGCTTCTCCTGGTGGGCGACCACGTGACCCCCGACCTCTTCGCGCGGGCGGTCGACACGGTCGAGGCGAAGAGCGCGAAGAAGCGCGAGCCCCTGCCGGCCCTGCGCTCCGTGCGGCTGGAGACCCTGCACGAGGGGCTGTGCGTGCAGACGCTCCACGTCGGCCCCTTCGACGACGAGGCCCCGGTGCTCGATGAGCTGCACCACCGCTTCATCCCGGAGCACGGACTGCGCATGACCGGTCGGCACCACGAGGTGTACCTGAGCGACATCCGCCGCACGGACCCCGCGAAACTCCGTACGATCCTGCGGCAGCCGGTCGCGCGGGTCGAGTGAGTTCACCGCGGGCGCGGACGAAAGCAACCCCCTCTTCGGCTCGGATGCCGAGCGATACGCTTCCCCCATGAGCAGCGTGAAGCATGCGGCGCGCGCGGCGAAGGACTCGACCGCGTTCCGGAGGACCGCCCGTGTCGGCTTCGTCGTGCTGGGGCTCATCCACGTCGTGATCGGCGCGATCGCCCTCAGCATCGCGGTGGGCGGTTCGGGCGACGCCGACCAGGACGGGGCGATGGAGCGCATCCGCGACAACCCCATCGGCGGGTTGCTGCTGCTGTCGATCGCGGTGGGCCTCATCGCGCTCGCCGCCTGGCAGATCGCCAGCGCCTTCCTCGCCGCCGACCCCGCGGAGACGAAGAAGTGGGGCCGCCGTATCAAGCTCGCCGGGATCTCGGGCTCCTATCTCGTGGTCGCGGTCCTCGCGACCATCTACGCGGTGGGCGGTCGTGCTGAGTCGGAGGACGCGTCGCGCACGCTCAGCGAGATCGTGCTGTCGGCGCCCGGTGGCGTGGCGCTGCTGGTGATCCTCGGCTTGTCGGTGGTCGGCGTGGGCCTCGGCTTCATCGGCAGCGGCATCACGCGGTCGTTCGAGAAGCTGATCGAGCTGCCGACCGGCGCGGGGCGCGCGGGCATCGTGGTGCTCGGGGTGGCGGGCTACCTCGGCAAGGGCGTCGCGGTCGCCGTGACGGGGGTGCTTTTCGTGGTCGCCGCGGTCACCCAGGACCCGGAGAAGGCGGCGGGACTGGATGCGGCGCTGCACAGCCTGCTCGCGCTGCCGCTGGGCGGGCTGGTGCTCGGCGCGGTGGGGGTGGGGTTCGCCCTGTACGGCGTGTTCTGCATGGCCAGGGCCCGGCTCGCGCGCATGTCGTAGCCCCAGACCCCCGCGCCGGCCGCGTCGGGGAGATGGGAGACTGGAACGATGAGCGCTTCTCCCGGAGTCGACGTGATCGCACCGCTGACCGAGACCGAGGTGCAGCGGATCCGCGGGGACTTCCCGATCCTGCGCGCGCAGGTGAACGGCCATCCGCTGGTGTACCTCGACTCCGGCGCGACGTCGCAGCGACCGGACGCCGTGCTCGACGCCGAGCGCGACTACGCGACCACGATGAACGCCGCGGTGCACCGGGGTGCGCACACGCTGGCGGCCGAGGCGACCGAGCTGTTCGAGGATGCGCGGGCCGCCGTCGCCCGCTTCGTCGGTGCCGACGACGACGAGATCGTATGGACCTCGAACGCGACCGAGGCGATCAACCTCGTCGCCTACTCCCTCTCGAATGCCTCGCTCGGACGCGGCGGCACGGCCGCGGAGCGCCTGCGCCTCCGCGAGGGAGACGAGATCGTCACCACCGAGATGGAGCACCACGCCAACCTCATCCCGTGGCAGGAGCTCGCGGCGCGCACGGGCGCCACGCTGCGGGTGATCCCGCTCGACGACGACGGCGCCCTCCGGCTCGACGTGGCCGCCGAGCTCGTCACCGAGCGCACGAAACTGATCGCCTTCACGCACGTGTCCAACGTGCTCGGCGTGATCAACCCGGTCGACGAGCTGGTCGCGCTCGCCCGCGGGGTCGGTGCCCTGACGCTGCTCGACGCGTGCCAGTCCGCCCCGCACCTGCCGCTCGACGTGCGGGCGCTGGGCGTGGACTTCGCGGTGCTCTCCGGCCACAAGATGCTGGGGCCGACGGGCATCGGTGCGCTGTACGGCCGGCGCGAGGTGCTGGCCGCGATGCCCCCGTTCCTCACGGGCGGCTCGATGATCACGACCGTCACCACGACCGAGGCCGAGTACCTGCCGCCGCCGCAGCGCTTCGAGGCGGGCACGCAGCGGGTGTCGCAGGCGATCGCGCTCGCCGCGGCGGTCGGCTACCTGGACGAGGTGGGCATGTCGCGCATCGCCGCGCACGAGGCCGCCTTCGGCCGGCGCCTGGTGGACGGGCTCCGCGCGATCGACGGCGTGCGCGTGCTCGGAGCCGGCATCGATCTGCCGCGCGTGGGACTCGCGAGCTTCGACGTGGCGGGCATCCACGCGCACGACGTCGGACAGTTCCTCGACGACCTGGGCATCGCGGTGCGTGTCGGGCACCACTGCGCGCAGCCGCTGCACCGGCGGCTCGGGGTCACGTCGTCGACCAGGGCCAGCACGTACCTGTACACGACCGAGGCCGAGGTCGACGCCGTGATCGCGGGTGTCGCCGGGGCGATCGACTTCTTCCGGAGGGGCGCATGAGCGACCTGCAGAGCCTGTACCAGGAACTGATCCTCGACCACTCGCGCACGCCGCACGGCTACGGGCTGCGCGACGAGATCCCGGCGCAGTCGCACCAGCTCAACCCGACGTGCGGTGACGAGATCACCCTGCAGGTGCACCGGGGCGACGACGGGACGATCGATGCCATCGCGTGGGAGGGGCACGGCTGCGCGATCTCGCAGGCGTCCGCGTCGCTGCTGGCCGAGCTCGCCGAGGGGCTCAGCGTGCCGGAGCTCGAGGTGCGCATCGCGGCGTTCCGCGACGCCATGCGCTCGCGCGGCACGATCGCACCCGATGAGGAGCTGCTCGGCGACGCGGCCGCGCTCGGCGGGGTCTCGAAGTACGTCGCGCGCGTGAAGTGCGCGATGCTCGCGTGGGTGGCGACCGAGGACGCACTGACGCGCCTGTGAGCCGTCCCCGATGACCGATTCACGGGAATAGAGTCGCCCGCTCGGCGTTGGGCCGAACATGACTACTCTCGGAATCATCGGTGCAGGCAACATCGGCAGCCAGGTCGCGCGCGTCGCGGTGGCGAACGGCTACGACGTGGTGATCGCGAACTCGCGCGGCCCGGAGACGCTGGCCGACCTCGTCGCGGAGCTGGGGCCGAAGGCGCGGGCGGCGACCGCGGAGGAGGCGGCGGCGGCCGCCGACGTGGCGGTGGTGACCGTGCCGCTGCACGCGATCGACCAGCTGCCGACCGAGCAGCTGGCGGGCAAGATCGTGCTCGACACCAACAACTACTACTTCGAGCGTGACGGTCACATCGAGGCTCTCGACCGGGGCGAGACGACCACGTCCGAGCTGCTGCAGCAGCAGCTGCCGACCTCGAAGATCGCCAAGGCGTTCAACCACATCTACGCGAGCGACATCACGACCGGCGGCACCCCGGCCGGCACCCCGGACCGTCGCGCGCTGGCGACCGCGGGTGACGACGCCGAGGCGGTGGCGTTCGTCACCCGGTTCTACGACCAGGCGGGCTTCGACACCGTGAACATCGGCCCGCTGAGCGAGTCGTGGCGGGTCGAGCGCGACCGTCCCGCGTACGTCACGCGCCAGAACGCCGAGGAGCTGACGGCGAACCTGGCGAAGGCGAACCGCCTGCCCTGAGTCGCCGCGGGCGAGCCCGTCCACCCCGGCTGGGATACCAAAAGTTGAGGAACCCCGGCCGGGGTGGGACAATGCCCGGATGGCGGGGGCTATGGGGGCGGGCGGCGAGCTCGAGTCGGTCAGGGTCACGAGGATCCTGCGCGACGACATCGTGCTGGGCCGGCGACCCCCCGGCGCCCGGCTCGTGGAACGCGACATCGCGGCCGAGCTGCACGTCTCGCGGCTTCCCGTCCGCGAGGCCATCCGTACCCTGGTCGCGGAGGGCGTCGTGACCGCTCGACCGCGTTCGTGGGCGGTGGTGCGGGAGTTCACGCACGACGACATCCGCGCGTTCGCCGAGGTGCGAGAGGCCATCGAGACCCTCATCTTCGTGTTCGCGGCGGAGCGTCACGACGAGGTCGGCCTCGCCCGGCTGCGTCACACGTATGAGCGGGAGGCGGCGGCGGCCCGAGACGGTGACGCGGAGACCGCGCGCCGCACGGCTGCCGAGTTCCACGAGGTCGCGGTGGACCTGGCCGGGAACGAGATGCTCGGCGAGCTCATCGCGGTGTTCCTCACCCGGCTGCGCTGGCTGTTCGGGCAGCACGACGACCTGGTCGCGATGGCCGAGGAGCACCGGGTGATCCTGGAAGCCGTCGCCGCGCGCGACGTCGAACGGCTGCGCACGCTTCTGCCCGCGCACCTGGCCAGCGGGCAGGCGGCCGCCGAGCGGCGGCTGTTCCGCGCCGACGTCGCACTCTGATCCGTCGCGCGACCGGCCCACGAAGCGCGGGACCGCGGCTGTATATTGGTGCGGTCGGAACCGGTCCGGTCACTGTCGCTGTCTGGGGAGCGGGATGCGCCGTCTTGCTGTCGTCATCGGGGGCCTGCTGCTGCTGGGCGGTGCCGCGCTCGTGGTCGTCGCCGATCAGGAGCGCGCCGCCTCCGTCGCCGCGGTGAAGGCGGAGATCGCGCGCGTGGAGGATGCGCTGGAGGCGTCGCGCGGAGACAACCTGGAGCTGGCCGCGCAGCTCACGGCCCTGCGCGACCAGATCGCGGAGCAGGATGCGAAGATCGCCGACACCACGGGGTTCCTGAAGTGATCCGGCGCGTGCTCGCGGTCACCCTGTCTGCCGCCGTGCTGCTCGCCGTCGGCGTGCTCGCCCGCGCCGACGCACTGGAGCACGAGCGGCTCGACGCGATCGCCGAACTGCGCGCCCTCACCGGGCAGTACCGCGATGCCACCCAGCGCACCGACTATCTGGCCGCCTCGATCGAAGGCGCCGAGCAGACGACGTCCGATCGGGCAGCGGTGCTGGAGGTGCGCCCGGCGTTCCTCACCGAGCTCGCGGCGCTGAACACCGCCCTGCAGGGCGCCGACGGCAAGGTCGACACGGCCACGCATCGCGCTTCGGCGCTGTCGGTGCAGCAGACCGTGCTCGCCGAAGACGACGACCCCGCCACGGTGGTCGCGGCCACGGCCACGATCCATGCGATCACGGCCAAGATCGGCACCGAGGTCGCGTCGTGGCAGGCGTCGCAGAACCCGGGCCCGGGCGGCCCCGCCTGGAGCACGAGCGGGCCGGACGGCTACGCGCGCGTGCGCGCCGCCCTCGACCGCGTGGGCGGTGGCGGCGTGGGGCTGTACGAGTCGTCGTCGTGCGCCGGCGGCAACGCCCCCGCGTGCGCGAACAGCAACGGGTACATCAAGTACCGCGCCGACATCGCGGGCTGGAGCACCGGCCGCCTGAACTGGGCGATGGCGCACGAGCTGGCGCACATCTACCAGTTCCGCGTGTGGGGCGCCCTCACCTCGTCGGGCTCCTACGGGGCGCTGTTCGGCAACGACCCGGAGTTCCTCGCCAACTGCATGGCCGTGGTGCGCGGCTTCCCCGGATCGGTGGGCTGCAACGGCGAGCAGCAGGCCTGGGCGTCGGGCATCTGGGTGGGCGCGGTGCGCTGAGGCTCCGCTCAGTCGACCGGGGTCCTGGTGTCGATCGCGGCACGCAGCGGCCGGCGCAGGGCCCGCCAGTAGGCGGTCGGGGCGAGCCGCACGAGCGCGTCGATCAGTCGTGCCTCCCGTCCGACCATCGTGCGGGCGGCCCGGCGCTCGGTGGCGCGGACGATGGT
>NZ_SSDM01000109.1:0-2374 GCF_004794375.1 Microbacterium sp. K35
CAGCACCTCGCGCAGCGCGCCGCGGTCGGCCTCGTACTGCAGGGTCACGCGCAGGCGCTCGGGCTCGGGGCGCACGCGGTCGCGCAGCCGCGACAGCGGGCCGACCGTGAGGAGATGAAGACCCGTGCCCGCGATCGCGAGCAGGGGCATGTTCGCCCCGCAGGCCATGCCGATCGCCGCGACCACCCAGATGGTCGCGGCCGAGGTGAGCCCGGACACGGCGTTGTTGCGCACGAAGATCACGCCGGCGCCGAGGAACCCGATCCCCGATACCACCTGCGCGGCGATGCGCGAGGGATCGACCGCGACCTCCGGCCCGAGCACGCCCTCGAAGCCGTAGGCCGAGATGAGGGTGAAGATGGCCGAGCCCAGGCCCACCAGCACGTGCGTGCGCAGCCCGGCGTTCTTCTGCTTGCGGGAGCGCTCGATACCCACGGCCAGGGAGAGCACGAACGCCAGCCCGAGGAGCCCGAGCTCGACGAGCAGGTGGGGATCCCACCCGAAGCTCACGCTGCTCCCGTCATGTCAGCACAATAGCACTTTAAGCATCCCGGAGCTCACCCGCGGCGCCGTCGTGCGCGGGCGCGGCCGGGATCCGCGGAATACTGCGCCTCGACGCCGTCTGGAGTCGCTCGTATGATTGTCGCTACAATGTGACTCCCCAACCCAGAGCGGAGCATCCATGGCCGATGTCGTCACCCCCTGGCCCCACGAGCTCTTCGCGGACATCGACCGCACGGGGCCCGTCCCGCTCTACTTCCAGGTGTCCACACGACTCCAGAGCGCGATCCAGTCCGGCGCGATCCCCGCGGGCGCCCGCCTGGAGAACGAGGTCTCGATCGCGGAGCAGCTCGGACTCTCCCGCCCCACGATCCGCCGCGCCATCCAGGAGCTCGTCGACAAGGGCCTGCTCGTGCGCCGCCGCGGCATCGGCACCCAGGTGGTGCAGGGCTCGGTCACGCGGCAGGTCGAGCTGACCAGCCTGTACGAAGACCTGCAGAGCGCGAACCACGAGCCGGGCACGCAGGTGCTGACCCACGAGATCATCCCCGCGACCGACGAGGTGGCCCTCGCGCTCGGGCTCGAGCCGGGCACCGAGGTGCTGCATCTGCGCCGCAGACGAAGCACCGACGGCGTCGCGGTCGCGGTGCTCGAGAACTACCTCCCGCGCGAGCTGGCCGACATCTCGACCGAGCAGCTGGAGTCGCGCGGCCTCTATCAGGTGCTCCGCGCCCGGGGCGTCGCGATCCGCATCGCGAAGCAGAAGATCGGCGCCCGCCGCGCGGAAGACGACGAGCCGGAGCTGCTGGAGATCGAGGCGGGCGGCCCCGTGCTCACGATGGAGCGCATCTCGTTCGACCAGTCCGGCGCCGCGATCGAGTTCGGCCACCACTGCTACCGCCCCGACCTCTACAGCTTCGAGACGACGCTCGTCGCCAAGTAGCACAACTTGTAATGACAAGTTGTGGTGCGGAAGAATGGACGCATCCCTCGATCAAGGAGCGCCATGTCCGACCGTCTCGCCCGCGCCCGCACCACCGGCGTCCTCGCCGTCCTCCGCGCCCCCTCGCCCGAACTCGCCCTGGAGGCCTCAGAGGCGATCATCCGGGGTGGAGTGACCGGCATCGAGGTCACCTACTCCACGCCCGACGCCCCGGCCGTGATCCGCGAGCTGATCGCCCGCCACGGTGACGCCGCCTACATCGGCGCCGGAACCGTGACGACCCCCGCGCAGGCCGCACAGGCCGCCGACGCCGGGGCCGAGTTCCTGGTGAGCCCCGGCACGCTCCCGGCCCTCACCCGCGCGATGCTCGACACCGGCCGCGTCGTGATGACCGGCGCCCTCACGCCCACCGAGGTCATGGGCGCGCTGGAGCTCGGCGTCGACGTCGTGAAGATCTTCCCCGCCTCGCTCGGCGGCCCGGCCTACCTCGGCGCTCTCCGCGGCCCGTTCCCCGACGCCCCGCTCATGCCCACCGGCGGCGTCAAGCCTGACAACCTCGCCGACTGGTACGCCGCGGGCGCGGTCGCGGTGGGCGCCGGCGGCGACCTCGCCAACGGCGCCTCGATCGCGGCGTCCGACTGGGCCGACCTGGAGCAGCGCGCCGCCCGGTTCGCCGCGGCGCTCGCCTCCGTCCGGAGCTGACGCTCCCCCACCTCCGGGCCGTTTGGTATACCAGAGGTATGCGGATGCGGCGGGGCGTGCTCTGGGCGGCCCTCGCGGGGGTCGCCCTGCTCACCTCGGCGTGCACGGCGACCATCGCCACGCACCCGACCGCACCCACCACGGAGGCCCCGATGACCGACACCACGCCCGCCCCGCGCGACGCCACGTCCGCCCTGCTCGACGCCGCCGCCCGCGGTGACGCCGCCG
>NZ_SSDM01000110.1:0-25775 GCF_004794375.1 Microbacterium sp. K35
GCGGCCGGGGCCGGCGAACTGCGTGTGCTTGTTCACGATCATCAGGATCAGGTGAAGGGCGATCAGCGCGATGACGAGCATCGGCAGGATCAGGATGTGCAGCGTGTAGAGCCGTCCGATGATGTCGGTGCCGGGGAACTCGCCGCCGAAGAGGAGGAACGAGGTCCAGGTGCCGATCAGGGGCAGGCCCTTGATCATGCCGTCGATGATGCGCAGACCGTTGCCCGAGAGCAGGTCGTCGGGGAGCGAGTAGCCGGTGAAGCCCTCGGCCATCGCCAGGATGAACAGCAGGAAGCCGATCACCCAGTTCAGCTCGCGCGGCTTGCGGAACGCACCGGTGAAGAACACCCGCAGCATGTGCAGGCCGATCCCGGCGACGAACACCAACGCCGCCCAGTGGTGCATCTGCCGCACGAGCAGCCCACCGCGGATGTCGAACGAGATCCGCAGGGCCGAGTCGAACGCGGCCGTCATCTCCATGCCGCGCATCGGGGCGTACGCACCGGTGTAGTGCGTGGGGACCATCGACGCCTGGAAGAAGAACGTGAGGAACGTGCCCGTGATGAACACCACGACGAACGCCCACAGGGCGATCTCGCCCAGCATGAACGACCAGTGGTCGGGGAACACCTTGCGCCCCAGCTCCTTCATCAGTCCAGAGATGCTGGTGCGCTCGTCGAGGTAGTTGGCGGCGGAACCGACGAAACGGCCTCCGAGGGGTCGTCGGGAGGTGTCGTGGTCTGCCTGGTCGCGAGTGCGCGTCGTGGCCATGGGGTCCTCTTCGGGTGGTCAGGTGAGCGGGAGCGGGGGAAGGAGAAGGGGGCGGGCGGGCGTCAGCGGTCGGCCCGGAGCTCGGCGGCCCGGCGGCGCAGGCCGCTCATGCGCCGCTCCAGGGCGCGCAGGCGTAGCCACGCGTCCACGTCGCGCGTCTCGAGCGCCGCGAGATCGCCCTCCGTCAGGGCGTGCAGCCGGTCGACCGTCAGATCGTCGTAGCGCACCCCGTGGCGGTATCCGCGTGCGAACGCCCGCGAGATCCCGAGGATGACGAGGAGGATGATCACGCCGATGATGGATCCGAAGAGCGCGTCCACGGAGTCTCCCTTCGCTGTGTGCCGGAGGCACGTCGGCGGGAGAGCGCGGCGCCAGGAGGGTCGCGGTGTGCGGCGAAGCGGAGGCGGGGACGGTTCCACCGGCAAGAAGCGACACGAGACGACCTTCATGGTCAGTCTTGTCGCTTTGCGGGTACTGCGCCCTCGTCCGCAGGTCCGGAACTCGGACCTGCGGCCACCGTAGCAGAGGTCGTGGAGGCCCGGCCAACCCGCGTCGCGCGTGCACAGGTGCTGTTGCGGTTCCGCCGCTACCCTGGGAGTGTCCCCGGTCACCGGGGCGGCGGACGAGGGAGCAGTACCCGCACACGACGACTGACTCACGAGGGAGTCGTCATGTCCAGGGAGAGGCCGACCGGCGAGGAGCCGACCATGAGCCGACCGTCGATCAGGCAGCTGGTCACCCCCGTCGATGTGGTCCGCGTGGCGCTCGGCTGGGGTGCGTTCGGTGCGCTGCTGATCGCCCACCCGTTGCTCGCACCACCCGTGCCCGGCCCGCTGCTGGTGATCGCGCTCGTCGGCATCGTCGCGGTGATCCTGGTGTGCGCGTTCGGCGTAGTGAAGCAGGCGGAGGCCCTCGCGCACCGGCTGGGCGACCCCTATGGCTCGCTCGTGCTCACCCTGTCGATCGTGCTGATCGAGGTGATCCTGATCTCCGCGGTCATGCTCGGTCCCGGCGAGCACGCCACGATCGCCCGCGACTCGGTGATGGCCGTGTCGATGATCATCCTGAACCTCGTGATCGGGCTCGCGCTGCTGCTGGGCGGGCTACGTCACCGCGGGATGGCGCACAACCGCACCGGCACGTCGTCGTACCTGGCGATGCTGGTGGTGCTCGTGGCGCTCGGGATCGCCCTGCCCGGGCTCATCGGCGACGACGGCGCGTACACGGTGGGGCAGGAGATCCCGATCATCGTGCTGACGCTCGCGCTGTACGCGTTCTTCCTGTTCCGGCAGATGGGCGCGCAGGCGGAGGACTTCACGGAGGTCGACAAGCGACTGCGGACCGCGGCTCGTACGGAGGAGCCGCGCCCCGGCATCCGGGAGGTGCTCGCCGCGCATCGCACCGAGGTCGTGACGCGGCTGCTCCTGCTCGTGGTCACGGTGGTGCCGATCGTGCTGCTGTCGCACGACATGGCCGCGCTGCTCGACGACGGTCTCGGCAGGGTCGGGGCGCCCGTGGCCCTCGCGGGGCTCCTGATCGCGGGCATCGTGTTCCTGCCCGAGTCGATCACGGCCGTGCGGGCGGCACTGAACGGTGAGGCGCAGCGCGTCACGAACCTCTGCCACGGCGCGCTCGTGTCGACCGTGGGGCTCACGATCCCCGCGGTGCTGGTGATCGGCATGCTCACGGGGCAGACGGTGGTGCTGGCCGAGTCCCCCGCGAACCTGCTGATGCTCGGCGTCACGCTGCTGCTGTCGGTCACGACCTTCTCCGCGAAGCGCGTGACGGCGATGCACGGCGCCGCACACCTCGCGACCTTCGCCGTGTACGTCCTCATCCTGTTCAGCTGACGGGGGGGGTCGCGGCCGGAAAGAAGTGTGTAAGGAACTCCCCGGAGCGGCAAGGCGCGGTCGGCGGTCGACGGGGACGGCGGCGACACCCGAGATTGGAGGGACACACCCCTTCCTCCACACCCGGACGGCCCGCATGAAGACGAAGCTCCTTGTCACCCTCGCCGCGACGGCGCTGCTCGTGGGGGGATCGCTCGCCCCCGCCCACGCCGACGAGAGTCTCCACCCGGATGTCGTCTACGCGCTCGAGCACGTCCCCGGGGGCGTCGCCGTGGACGCGTACACCGCGGAGTGGCCCGATCTCGGCATGCAACTCACCGTCCCGTCGCCATACCAGCGGGCCGTGGGCAGCTGTGCGACCGGACAGTACTGCGCCTACTCGGAGCCGAACCGCGGCGGAACGCGGTTGAGCTTCAGCGTCTGCTCGATCGTCAGCACCGCCGGCCTCAGCACCGTGCGCTCGATCGCCAACGCCCGCTCCTCCGGGACCGTCCAGGCCCGCAATGCCGCGAGCACGGTGCTGGCGTCGGCGGGCGCGGGGGTCACGGCGAACGTCGTCGGGGCGGTCACGAACCTCCGTTGCCTGTTCTGATCATGCCGCTACCCTGTTCACACCGGATCGCGGCGTGAGGGAGGGGCGCATGTTCCGCTTCACGTTCACGCACCCGCTCGCGCTCGCTGTCGCGGCGCCCGGTTCCGGCGACGCCGCCGGCTTCCTGCGCGTGGCGCCCGGCCGCGTTCGGCCGACGTCGCGCGCGGCCGAGCACGACGGCGCCGGCACGAAGGCGGTGGTGTACCGACAGCTGTTCGACCAGTACTGGCCCCGCATCCACCGCCACCTGGAGTGCTTCATCGACGACGCCGAGGAGGTCGAGGAGCTCACGGCCGAGGTGTTCCTGATCGCCTGGCGCAAACTCGACCCCGCGAGCCCCATGGGATTGCGGTGGTTCCTGCGCACCGCCGACAACAAGCTGCGCGATCGCAGCCGGCGTGCGCGGTCCCGCGACAGGGCCATCGACGCGCTCACGCGCGGGCTCAGCAACCCGGCCGAGCCGCTCGACCCGATGGAGGCACTGGCGCTGCGGCGCGCCCTCCGGTCGCTGAGCGCCAGGGAGCGGCAGGTCGTGGTGCTCACGTACTGGGACGAGCTCAGCGCCGGTGAGGTGGCCGAGGCGCTGCACACCAGCCCCGGAGCCGTGTGGACCACCCTGACGCGGGCACGCACCAAGCTGCGCGCCCAGCTCGAGACGGGACGGGCGCGATGAACATCTCCGACACCGAGCTCGACCGCCTGTTCCGTGCGGCGAACCCGGCGCCGCGGACGACCGACGACAGCGGCCTCACCGCGGCCGAGATCGCGATCCGCGAGGGCATCATCCGCGGCGACTACCGCCCGCAGAGGCGCCGCCGCCGCCCGGCCCTGGTGTGGGCCGGAGTGGTCACGGCGACAGCGGCCGTCGCGGCTGCCACGGTCGTCGCGGTGTCGGTGCTGGTGCCCACGCAACCCGCGGTGGCGCTCACCCCGCCCGCCCTGCACTACACGGCAGCCGGTACCGCGGCGGAGGTGTTCGCCGACGCGGAGCGCACCCTGATGGTCGACGCCGCGGTCGCGCAGGCCCCGGTCGTGCACTCGGTGTCGTGGAACTGGAGCGTCGACCTGGCGGACGAGCACGTCGAGGTCGTGCCCCAGGAGATCACCCTGGAGTGGGGTCCCGGTCAGCCGACCGTCTCGACCATCGTCGCGGGGGAGCCGTACTGGCCCGACGGCGAGCGTCCGGATGGCATCGCCGCGAGCCCGTACGCGCCCGGCGAGCTCATCGACACCGTGGCCCTGTCACCGGAGGAGTTCGCTCTGCCGACCGCGGTCGCCGGACTCTCCGGAAGCTCGCGCGCCGAGCTCGACGCGGCCCTCGGTGCATTCGGGGCCACGTCGGCGTCGTCGTCCGGGGAGCTGCTGGCCGCGATCACCGGCTTGCTGCAGTACTGGACGCTGACGGACGCCCAGCACGCGGCGCTGCTGGAGCTGCTCGACGAGGCAGGGGGCGTGACCGTGCGGGGCGAGACGACCGACCGCCTGGGGCGCGACGTGATCGGCGTGCAGGTGTCCTCGGTGGTGCCCGAGCGGGTGGAGACCGCGTTCATCTCCGTCGAGTCGGGCCGGATCGTCGGTGTGGAGAGCGAGCTCGTGGCGCCGCTGGAGGGTCTGCCGGCCGGCGTGGTGTCGTACACGATGTGGGATGCCGCGCGCTGAGAGGCGGCCGTCGCGACCCTCCGGAGAAGCCGTGTAAGGAACACGGCACTCGTGCAAAAGGGCTTCCCGTGCACGCCCCGATCCGCGCGCACACTGAAAGCTCGCGGTAAGGACATCGGCGTCAGGGCGACGGCAACATCGAGAACAACTCGGGCCTCGTGTACGGCGTCACGTGGGATCCCGCGTCGGCGAAGTTCATCTGACCCCTCACCCCTGGAGCGTTCACCCGTGTCGAAACACCTTCGTCTCGGCGGCGCGATGCTGGTGGCGGCTGCGACTCTCGCAGCCGCCACCGGCTGCGTCTCCGACACCCCCGCCGCCGAACAGACGCCGACGGGCAGCGTGGAGAAGAACATCTCCGCGTGGACGCTGCCGCTGGACCCCTACGTCCTGACCGACAAGATGCTCAAGAAGGCCGCCTACGCGGGTGCGCTCGTGATCGCCGAATGCCTGGAGGAGAAGGGCACGCCGCTGCCGGTGCCGTACGTCGACTTCGACAGCGCCTACGAGGGCCGCGAGACCACGCGTTCCGCGCTGACCGAGGAGGTCGCGAGCACGTACGGATACCACCTCCCGCAGGAGGCGCTGCCCCTCGAGGTGCTGCCGTGGGAGGCGTATCGCACCGCCGACCTCGATGCGGCGACCGCCGCGGTGAGCGACGAGTGCTCGGCCGAGCTGCAGGGGCGGATCCCCGGGTACTCCTCCGACATGATGAACTTCTCCTCCATGTTCGTCGGGTCGGCGTTCGAGGGCGCCCTGGCCGACCCGGCCGTGAGGGAAGCGGCCGATCGGTGGAACGAGTGCATGGTGCCCCTCGGTGTGGAGGATCTTCCCGCCCTTCCGATCGACATGCCGTCCGACTCGGTGCGGCAACGGTTCACCACGAGCCCCCTCAGCGGAGACGACCCGAGCACGGGCGACATCACGCGTGAGGAGGTGCGGCTCGCGCTGGAGGATGTGGATTGCCGGGAGTCGTCGGGCTTCCAGCAGGCGTTCTACGACGCGCTGTGGGAGCGGGAGGCCGCGTCGTACGAGCAGAACGCGGAGGCCTTCGAGTCGCTGCGGGCGAAGGTCGCCACGGTGTCGGCGGAGATCGACGCGACGATCGCCGAGCTCGCGACGGCGGAGTGACGGCCGGATGGTGAAGGAGGCCGCCGTCCCCCGCCGGTCACGTCGCGTCGTCCTGATCACGGCGTCCGTGCTGGTTGCCGGTGCCCTGTTCGCCGGCGGATGGGCGGCGGCGCTCGTCTTCCGGTCTCCCGCGCAGATCGACGCGGCCGCTCAGCCCCCCGATCCCTCCCTCATCACCGCGACGGTGGTCCGCGGTCAGCTCGCCGATGTGATCAACGCCCAGGGCACCGTCGCCAACGTCGATGAGATCTCCACCGCGGTGCCGACGCCGGACGGCGGCGGGAGCGTGACGCTGTCTCCCGTCACACCGGGGCAGCAGGCCTCGGCGGGGACGCTGCTGCTGGAGGTGAACAACCAACCCCTGTTCGCGATGCCCGGGTCGTTCCCCTTCTTCCGCGACATGAAGACGGGCGACACGGGGCGCGACGTCCTCCAGCTGCAGAACGGCCTGATCGCGGCGGGCTATGCGCTCACGGCGGACGGTGCGTTCGGACGCGCGACCGCGGAGGCGGTGGCCGGACTGTTCCGGGCGAACGGCTACGCGGTGCCCCTGGTCGACCCGGCGGCGGATGCCACGGACGGCGATGCCGCTCCGGTGGTCCCGGCGACGCCGGCTCCTCCGTCCACGAAGGTGGTGTCGGCGCCCGCTGCCGCGTTTCTGGTGGTGCCGCAGCTTCCAGCCGCGGTGCTGGCGATCCCGGCGACCGGCGCGCTGCCCGAGAAGGCGGCCGTGGTGACGTCGTCCGGAGAGACCGTGGTCAAGGCGACGGTCGTCCCGGCGGTCGCCGCTCAACTCGAGGAGGGGATGTCGGCCACGATGCTCGCGGGCTCGACCACGGTCGCGCTCACGCTGCTGCGCATCGTCGAGGTCGAGAACGAGGACGGCGAGAGCTCGTTCGACGTGCTGTTCGCGTACACCGACGCGAGCCAGCGCCCGCAGCAGGCCGGAGCAGAGGGGCTCGTCAGCATCACGCGGGAGATCGTGGCGGAGGAGTCGCTGCTCGTGCCGTCCCGCGCCGTCCTGTCGCGCGGGGAGAGCCGCTACGTGCTCGTCGCGAGGGAGGGCGGGTTCGTCGAGGTCGCGGTCTCTGAGCGGGGGGCTCTGGACGGCACGAGTGCGGTGACGGCGGTCGACGACGGCGAGCTCGACGCGGGCGACGAAGTGCGGGTGCAGTAGTGCCGACGCTGTCGCTCGACCGCGTCTCGCGGGTGTTCCCGACGACGCCGCCGGTCGTGGCGCTCGACGGGGTGGACGTCGTCTTCGCGCAGGGCGAGTACGTGGCCGTGGAGGGCGAGTCCGGCGGGGGGAAGTCGACGCTGCTGGGAATCGTCGGACTCCTGGACCGTCCGTCGTCCGGCCGCTACCTGATCGACGGGGACGATGTGGCGGGGCTCTCCGATCGTGCTGCTGCCGCGGCCCGATCGGACCTGCTCGGCTACATCTTCCAGAGCTTCCATCTGCTCGACCGGCGCACCGTGGTCGAGAACGTCGAGCTGCCGCTGCACTATCGGGCCGTGGACCGCGACGAGCGGCGTGGGCTCGCGCTGCGCGCGCTGCAGGATGTCGGGCTCGGGGAGTTCGCGCAGAGCCGTCCCGGCGTGCTGTCGGGCGGGCAGCGGCAGCGGGTGGCGATCGCGCGGGCGATGGCGGCGCGGACACCGATCCTCCTGGCGGACGAGCCGACGGGAAACCTGGACTCGGAGAACAGTGCCGCGGTGCTCGAGCTGTTCGACGAGGTGCGGCGGTCGGGCACGACCCTGATCGTGGTGACGCATTCCGCTGTGGTCGCCGAGCGGGCGGACCGGCGGGTGCGGGTGGCGGACGGGCGGGTGGTGTCCGATGGGTCGCGGCGTGCACCCGTGGGGGAGGACGGCGCACGCCGCCACCCGCCCGTCAGCGGACCGCATCCCCCGGGCCGCGCCTCGACCGTGCGGTTCGGCGACCTCGTTCGCGACGCCTGGCGCAACGTGACGAGTCGCCCTGGTCGCACCCTGGCCCTGGTCGCCGCCCTCGCGGTCCCCCTGGCACTCGCACTGACGACACTGGGGCTGGCGTCGTCCGCGAGCGTGCAGGTGTCGAGCGATTTCGACACCGTCGCCGCACGGGAGGTCGCGGTGCAGGCGCCGGGCGACGGGGTGTCGCCCACGCTGACGACGTCGCTCGACGCTGCGGCGACCGAGCTCACGGAGTTGAACGGGGTCACCTCGGCCGCTGTCGTGGAAGACTCCGGCACCCACGCGGTGCGGGTGGGTGCGCCGCGGCCTGAGGTCGAGACGGGGGTGTTCGCGGCGGCCGGTGATCCGGTCGCCGCGCTGCGGCTCGAGGTCGACTGGGCGGAGGGGGCGGACGCCCTCGGTCCCGGCGAGGTGCTGGTGGGCACGCACCTCGCGGCGAACCTAGGCCTCGGCCCGGTCGAGCGGGCGCCCACCGTGAGCATCGACGGGGAGACGTTCGTGGTGGCCGGGGTCGTGTCGTCGTCGCCACGGCGCACGGATCTGCTGGGCAAGGCGATGATCCTCGCGGCGGCCGACGCGGCACCCCCCGTCGGCTCGGTGTCGGGCTACCTCGTGACGCGCGCGGGTGCTGCCGGCCAGGTCGCGGCGGAGGCCCCGGTGGCGTTGGATGCGTTCCGGCCGGAGCGCTTCGACGTGTCGCAGCCGCCGGCGCCGAGTGCGACCCGCGAGAAGGTGGAGGCCAGCGTCGGCATGAGTCTGGCGGTGCTCACGGCCGTGGCACTGGTCGGCGGCGTGCTGTCGATCGTGCTGGCGACGGTGAGCTCGGTCGCGGAGCGGCGCGCGGAGATCGGACTGCGGCGAGCGCTGGGGGCCAGACGGCTGCACGTGAGTGCGATGCTGGTGGCGGAGTCGATGCTGCTCGGCGTGCTCGGCGGGCTGGTGGGGGTGGTCCTGGGGATGTCGGCGATCCTGGCCGTCACGCTGGCGCGGCAGTGGACGCCGGTGTTCGATGTGCGACTCGCGCTCCTCGCCTTGGGCGGCGGTGTCGCGATCGCCTGTCTGGGCGCGATCGCCGGGGCCGTGCGAGCCGGGGCGGTCCTTCCGAACGCGGCCCTGCGCTCGTGAGCGTGTGCCCGAGTCCGCGACGCTCTCAGTGTTGCGTTCGCGGGTGCGTCGCCCGCTGCATCACCCGCGCGCGCATCGAAGGCGGCGATCACCGCGATCATGTCCTGTCCGCCCAGCCCCGCCCGATTGGCCTCGTCGAACAGGTCGCGGCTCGCGTGGATGAGGGGGTGCGCGGTCCCGGCGGCGATGACGCCCACTGTGCGTGTGTCCATCCCCGCCTCCTCTCAGGTCAGCCGGTCGGCGCAGTGGACCATTCGTTGCGTTCCGCATGAAGAGTTCGCGCCGGCTAACGGCCCTTCACATAGTGGCCGAGCCGCCCTTCACGAACCAGGAAGAAGCCGAACGCCGTTCCCGTCAGCGTGCCCACGGAGAAGGAAAGCGCGATCTCCGCGGATCGGAGCGCCAGGCTGGGCAGCTCAGTGGGCGCGGTGATCGTCGCCGTAAGGAATCCCGCCATCCATGCCGCCGCGACAGCGGGCAGCGACCAGGCCACGCTCTCGATGAGGTGCTGAAGGTAGAGAGTTCCACGGCTCGCGCCGGCGTGCAGATTGGATGCGATCTCTACGCGACGGAACCAGACGGCCATGGCCGACAAGACGAAGCCGACCAGCGCTGCAAGGTAAGGCGCGTACCGGGTGATCCGAGACTCGTACTCGGTGGACCCAGCGAACGTGAGACCGTACTTCGTGTTCAGCTGAGAGACGATGGGTTGCTCGCTGGCCGCGGCGCCAGCTGCCGCAGGCGTGACGGAGGTGAGAAGCAGCTGTCGGAGGTCAGACCGTTGCGGCCAGGACAGCACCCAGCACTCGTCGAATGCCCCATCGCTTGCGCTGGTCGGCGACAGCACCGCCCAGCCGAAGCCCGCGCGGCGACCGTCCGGCGGGTACGGGTAGGTGCCGCGGACAGGCGTGGGAGCGCCCGCCGTCAGAGGCAGAGCAGTCGACCCGAGATTCGAGGCGACATCCGTGCTGACATAGACTCCAGAGCCGCCGTCCTCCGCTCCAAGTACCCGTGCGAACGCAGGGGTCGTCGTATACAGGTCGAGCGGCTCGCCAGGTAGGGTTCCGGCTGTCACCTTGCCTTCCGGGCGCATCGCGCCGGCGGCGAGAACGTTCGGGGTGTCGGCGAGCGCATCGCAGGATGCTCCGTTGATACGTCCGGGGAGCGCCAGAGTCATCACGGCCGCGCCGGAGCCGCGATACTCGATCGCGTCGTCCACCGTCCGCGAGATGGTGAGGACGTCGGAGAGAACGGCGACGGTCAGGGCCAGAGTTGAGATAAAGAACAGCGCCCCGAGGCGGGACGTGCCTGAGGTGAGGTTGCGGATGATCTCCCGAAGCAGCGCGTGTGCTCTCATTCGGCGAAGGCCCTCGGCGAGTACTGGGCGAGGTCAAGGTTGACGTCGCAGGCATCTCGCGTCTCCTCATCGTGTGTTGCGACGATGACGATGGTGCGGGAGGACGCGACGTTCGAGAGGACAGCGTTTACGACATGGGCGGTTGCGCGATCCAGCTGCGCGGTCGGTTCATCGACGAGGAGAAGGTCCGGTGATGAAGCCGCCGCTCGGGCGAGCATGAGTCGTTGCGCCTCTCCTCCGGAGAGGTGACGAAACTGTCTGTCGCCGACATCGTGCAAGTTGAATCGCCCGAGGAGCTCGAGGGCGCTCTCATCCGCCTCATCGGCGCGCATGCCGGAAGCGATGAACGGGAACGCGACGTGGTCGATCGCGGTTCGTTTCGCCACGCCGTAGGGGTTCTGGAAGACCCAACTGGTCGAGTCCACGCCGTCCATGCTCACGTGGCCGGCCGCTGGCGCGGTCCACCCCGCGAGGATCGCCATCAGCGTGCTCTTCCCCGACCCGGATGCACCGGTCAGCGCGTAGATGTGCCCCGGCGTGAACGTGTACGACAGCCCCCGGAACAGCCACGCATCACGCGAGTACGCGTGTCCCAGGTCCGACACCTCTACCCGCATGTCGGCCGTTTGCCGGGTTGCGCATCGACCGAGGCGGGCGATTCGTCTGCCGAGAAGACGACGAAGGAGTTGCCGAATTCCGACCCGACCACCGTGACGACCAACGGATCGTTGTCGACGAACACGCAGGATGAGCCCGTGGAATCCGTCATGACAGCAGTTGCGGGGATGGCCGCGACCTGAACAGGTGTCTGCAGAACCACCGTGCCTTTGAGGGTCAGCGACGTTGCCTCCGGGGATGCGCTTGCCGCTTCCCGGAAAGCATCGGTGTTGCGGACGGCGTCGCTGGTCACCTCGGGCGGCAGCTCGCCCGCATCGCCCAGCGCTACCGGCTCCGGGAGGAGATCCAGATACCGTGCGCCGGGCAGCCGGCCTTCGGGGAGCGACACCGCAGAGATGACGACCCCGGAGTCGACCGTGGCGAGTGAGTCGCCCGGCGCCACGGAGCCACTCAACTGCGCGTCGCATTTCTCCACCGTCACGGCGGGAGAGGGGAGCCAGACGACGAGGTCTCGTGTCAGAGCCCCGTCGAGCTCGACGCCGACGGTCTTCGCGAGCGTGGTCAGCGTTCTCATCTCGTCGCGAGAGAGTGCGGAGTCGACGTTGGCAGGTTGCCCCAGACGAACGAGTTCCTCTTCGAGCGCCCGCACGTCCTGTCCTTTTTCTCCGGGAACGAGATCCCGCCACAGGGGTACAGAGGTCGAGAGGCTGAGCAGGTTGACGCCATCGACCGCCACAGACGACGTTGCCGAGCTCAAAGTCGTCCCTTGCGTGCACGCCCACGACGTCACGGTTCCGGGGCGGTTCACCGTCACAGTCGCCGGCGGCAGGATCTCCGCCGTGAGTTCGACGCTTCGCGGATCATCGAACTCCTGCATCGTCACGGCGATGGTGGAGAGTTCGTCCTCACCCTTCAATGAGTCCGGCGTGTTCGCGGTCAGAAGCGAATAGGCCACGCCGATGCCGAGCGCCGCGCCCACGACGAGCGTGCACCCGACGATCGTCAAGCTCGAGGAGACGGAACCTCTCATTTGTTGAAGGAGAAGTCCGCGTTGCACGCTTCGAAGATCGCGAAGCCGTGTTCATCGGTGAAGGGGAACGCCAGGTTCGGGGCGTCCTCGAGGTACTGCTCCTCCGTGTAGGACGCGGGAACAGCCTTGTTGCGGATCAGGCACTCGGTGAGCAGCTGGGTCGCGGGAACGTTCTCCGGGTTGGACGTCTGGGAACGATAGAGGTACCCGACCCAGGCCTCGCCGCTTTCCTCTTCACACCCGCCCATTCTCTGATTGGCGATCTCGCCATCCATCCCACCAGCGTTCACCTCGTAGCTCCCGTTGGCCTTGTACTCCGTCAGGGAGATGCCGTTGTCGTCGAGGCACGTCTCAAGCGTTTTCAGTACCTGCGACCATTCCTGGTCCGTGATCTGCTCATCCTCGAGGATCGCCCTCACGTCGTCTGTCTTGCTCTTCTTCCACGCCTCTTGGTACTCGGCGGCGAAGTTTCCTTGAAAAACCGGCACCCCTGCGGCGCTGTCCGCCTCGGTTGAACTCGATGAGTCGGGTGCCTCTCCCGCACTGCACCCTGTCATGAGCGCCATCAGCACGCTCGCCGTCATCACGAGCCGAAGCGAGCGGGACTTCATTCTCATCACATACCTCTTTACTGGGCGCCGGTCGTGGTTTCGGCTATGCGGTGGCCGCCGAACGGCCCCCGCAATACATCGCAGTCGCGAGGAGTCTCACACGACTACCTGACTGTTCGGATCGGACCGACGTGGATGTCGTCGGTCCGATCCTTGTGAGTTCAGCGAACACGACACGGTCGTGGCGGTGGGCTGAGAGACCGTGGCGGGCTGCGTCAGCTCAGTACGTGAACCAGTAGGCCTCGTTGCCGAACGCGGTTCCGGGCTGCCATGCGCGGGCCCAGATTCCGCCGTTCTGGTCTGAAGACCGAACGATGGAACCCGTGCTGTTCTTCACGCTCGACCGATGCTTCTTGGAGGCGTGGTAGTAGCTGCTGTCGTTGCCACGGTTCGACCCGTTCAGGTTCTCGTGCACGCCGTACCAGTGCTTGCCTCCGCCAGCAGCCGCTCCTTCCACCTTGGAGCTTGCGGCCCAGCCGTAGCCCAGGTCGTGGGCGCTCGCGGACACGGTTCCTCCGGCCACGATGCCGACTGCCAGCAGACCCGCCAGCAAGGATGCAGTGCGCTTCTTCATCGAAATAACCAATCTGTCATCACACACGGATGGCGATTTACCCCCCGGTCAGAGAACGGTCCCGCATGGCCACGCCGAAGTCTCGCGTAGCTCAGCTTCTCGCCTCGTGTGACGACTCTCCCAGGATTGGTGTCTTCCGCGGTCGGCACCGCTGGCCCCTTTTTGGGTGCTGCGACGAGTTCCTTACGAACCTTGTTGCACACCGGATCCATGTCGGTGGCGCCCGACAAGGCACGGTGAGCTCGCATAAACGTCGAAAGAGCCGGTCAAGAACAATGCCTGACCGGCTCTTTCACTCGCTGTGCGCGAGGGGGGACTTGAACCCCCACGTCCATACGGACACTGGCACCTGAAGCCAGCGCGTCTACCATTCCGCCACTCGCGCGAGTGTCTCGTTCCGAAGAACTCAACTTCCCGAGGATATCACGCGTTTTCGGTCGCGTTGCACACGCCCCGGGGGGCCGCGGCGGCGTTCCCCCAGGTCACCTGGCTACGATGTCCCTACCGGTCGGCATGCCAGAGGAGCCCAGTGGGACTACTTGACAGCTTTGAGAAGGGTCTCGAGCGCGCAGTGAACAGCGCGTTCGCGAAGACCTTCCGCAGCGGCATACAGCCGGTGGAGATCGCCTCGGCTCTGCGCCGCGAGGCCGACACGAAGGCCGCGGTCGTCAGCCGCGACCGCATCCTCACCCCCAACAACTACGTGGTGCGGTTGAGCCCCGACGACGCCGACCGCATGCGTGGTCTCGGCGGCGCCCTCACCGACGAGCTGCACGCACTGCTCACGACGCACGCGAAGTCCCAGGGCTACAGCTTCGCCGGGCCGCTGTCGCTCACGCTCGAAGCCGACGAGAAGGTCGCGACGGGCACGGTGCGCGTCAACTCCGGCACGGTCGAGGGCCGCGTCGACTGGCAGGCCGTGGTCGACGTCGACGGCCGCCGCCACGCGCTCACCCGGGCTCGCACGGTGATCGGCCGAGGGTCCGACGCCGACATCACGATCGCCGACGCGGGCTCGAGCCGCAAGCACGCGGAGATCCTGTGGGACGGCGAGCGCGCCATGCTCCGCGACATGGGCTCCACGAACGGCACGAAGGTGAACGGCCAGAAGCTGCGCGAGGCCGCGCTGCCCTCCGACACCACGATCACGATCGGCCGCACCGACCTGGTGTTCCGCATCGTCCCCGTCGCCGCCCCCTCGCGCCCCCCGCGCCCGGGCGACGACGCGACCAGGGCGTTCGGAGCCTTCTGATGAGTGAACTCGTCCTGCTCCTGCTCCGCATCGGCTTCCTCGTCCTGCTGTGGTTCTTCGTGTTCGGTGTCGTGTACTCCCTGCGCGCCGACCTGTTCGGGGTCAAGGCGCGCAAGCTGCCCGCCGAGGCCGCCGCCGGCGCTCCGGTCGCCGCCGCGCCGGCCGCCCCCGCGAAGCCCTCCTCGTCGTCGCGCCCGTCGTCCGGCCCCGCGACCGTGGCGACCGCGAAGCGTCTGGTCATCACGTCGGGGCCGAAGGCGGGGCTGGAGCTTCCGCTCGGCGCCGACTCGATGACGATCGGCCGCTCCAGCGAATCCGCCCTCGTCATCCGCGACGACTACACCTCCAGCCACCACGCCCGCCTCCTCCTGCGCGGGGACACGTGGGCGATCCAGGACCTCGACTCCACGAACGGCACCTTCGTCGCCGGGCAGCGCGTGACCGGGGGACCGGTCGCCCTCAGCCTCGGCACCCCCGTCAAGGTGGGCGCCACGACGTTCGAGCTGAGGGCCTGACGCCGGCATGGTCTTCGAGGGCTCGAGCGTCGCGATCTCCCACACCGGGAAGGTCCGCTCCAACAACCAGGACTCCGGGTACTCCGGGGCGAACCTGTTCGTCGTCGCCGACGGCATGGGCGGTCACGCCGGTGGAGACGTCGCCTCGAGCATCGCGATCCAGCGCCTGGAGCCCCTGGACCAGCCCTACTCCTCGACGGAGGATGCGCAGGCCGCGCTGCAGGCCGCCGCGACGACCGCCGCCGGCGACCTGATCCGTGCGGCGAAGGACCGACCGGAGCTCGCGGGCCTCGGCACCACGCTCAGCGCGATCATCATGGTCGACGAGTACGCGGTGATCGGGCACATCGGCGACTCCCGCATCTATCTCTATCGTGACGACGCGCTCACGCAGATCACGGCCGACCACACGTTCGTGCAGCGCCTGGTCGACTCCGGTCGCATCACGCCGGAGGAGGCCCGCTACCACCCTCGCCGCTCGGTGCTCATGCGGGTGCTCAGCGACATGGACTCCGACCCCGAGCTCGACATGTTCGTCATGCACACGCAGCCCGGCGACCGGTGGCTGCTGTGCTCCGACGGGCTGTCCGGTGTGGTCGACGAGGCGCGGATCCTCAAGGCCATGCAGCTGGGGCTCGCCCCGGGTCGCACGGCCGACAACCTCCTCAAGCAGGCGCTCGACGGGGGCGCGCCCGACAACGTCACGATCGTGCTGGTCGACGTGGGCGGGCAGCATCCCATCCACTCGGGCACCGCGACGATCGTCGGCGCCGCCTCCAACCCGTCCGGTGTGTACGTGCCGCCGGTGCGCGCACCGCGCAGCAACTGGCTGCACCCGGTGCGTCAGGCCGCGAACGAACCGAGCCACTTCGAGCCGGCGCCCGAGTACCTGGAGGAGCTGATCGAGGAGGACCGGCGCCGTGCCAAACGCCGCCGCCTCGGCTGGATCGCCGGAGTGCTCGTGGTGATCGCGATGCTGGCCTTCGCGGCCTTCGCCGCCTACAGCTGGACGCAGACGCGGTACTTCATCGGCGCCGACGACGACAGCGTGGTGATCTTCCAGGGCGTGCAGCAGAACATCGGCCCGATCACGCTGTCCACCCCGGTGGAGGACACCGACATCCTCCTCGCCGACCTGCCGCCGTATCAGCGGGCCTCGGTCGAGCGCACGATCTCGGCCCGCTCGCTGTCCGACGCGATGGCTATCGTCGACCGGCTGCGCACGGGCGCCGAGGCGAACGTGATCGAGCAGACCCCGCTGCCCACGCCGGCGCCCACCCCGAGCGACACTCCGGCGGGGGGTGACGGATGAGCACCGACGTGCAGGCCGACACCACCGTCATCAAGGCCCTGCGGCGCCTGCGCATGCCGCAGACGCAGCGCAACCGGGAGTTCTGGCTGCTCCTGTTCGCGTGCGCCATCAGCGGCGCCGCGCTGACTCTCGTGCAGCTGGGCGCCCTGGGCGTGATCGACCCGATGATCCTGGCGATCGGCGGCGGTCTGGCCGTGCTGGCGTTCGCCCTGCACATCGTGCTGCGCTTCGTGGCGTCCGACGCCGACCCCTTCGTGCTGCCGATCGCGACCCTGCTGACCGGGCTGGGCGTGGCGATGATCTACCGGATCGACATCGCGTTCAAGAACACCGGGTGGGATGCCTACTCCACCAAGCAGCTGGCGTGGACGGCGATCTCGCTCGCCGGTGCCATCGCGGTCGTGATCCTGCTGCGCAACTATCGTGTGCTCTTCCGGTACACGTACATCTTCGGCCTCGCGGGCATCCTGCTCCTGCTGCTGCCGTTCGTCCCCGGGCTGCGCATCGCCGACGCGAACGCGCAGGTGTGGGTGTCGCTCGGCGGCATCTTCGCGTTCCAGCCGGGCGAGCTCGCGAAGATCTGCCTCGCGATCTTCTTCGCCGGCTACCTCGTGCGCACGCGCGAAAGCCTCACGTCGGTCGGCAAGCGCGTGCTCGGCATCACGTGGCCGCGCATGCGGGAGCTGGGCCCGGTGCTGGTCGTGTGGGCCATCTCGCTGGGGATCATCGTGTTCCAGCGCGACCTCGGCACGGGAACGCTGATCTTCGGCATGTTCGTCGCGATGCTGTACGTCGCCACCGGCAAGACCAGCTGGGTGCTGATCGGGCTGGGACTCGTGGTCGCCGGTGTCGCCGTCGCCACGCAGATCCTCAGCTACGTGCGCGGCCGCTTCATCAACTGGCTCTTCCTGTTCGACTCGTCGCAGGTCGACCCCGACGTGGCCGGATACCAGCCGATGCAGGGCCTCTTCGGTCTCGCCCGCGGCGGCCTCATCGGAACCGGATGGGGCCAGGGACGCCCCGAGATCACGCCGCTCGCGCACAGCGACTACATCATCACGAGCCTCGGGGAGGAGCTCGGGCTGATCGGGCTGTTCGCGATCCTGTGCCTGTACATGGTGTTCGTGAGCCGCGGTGTGCGGATCGGTCTCGCGGGTCAGGACGACTTCGGCAAGCTGCTGGCGACGGGACTGTCGTTCACGATCGCGCTGCAGGTGTTCATCATGGTCGGCGGTGTCACCCGGCTGATCCCGCTGACGGGTCTGACCACGCCGTTCCTCGCGGCCGGCGGCTCCTCGCTCGTCGCGAACTGGCTCATCGTGGCGCTGCTGCTGCGCATCTCCGACGGCGTGCGCCGTCAGCCCCGGGTGGTGATCGGCTGACATGACCAGGGAACTCCGCCGCCTCAGCATCATCATGCTGTTCATGTTCATCGCGCTGTTCGCCGCGACCAGCTGGATCCAGGTCGTCGAGTCCGACAGCCTCGCGCAGAACCCGCACAACAAGCGCACCCGTCTGGACAGCTTCGAGATCCAGCGCGGCGCGATCATCGTCGACGGCGCGGCGATCGCGAGCTCGACGCCCAGCGACGACCAGTACCGGTTCCAGCGCGTGTACACCGATCCGGCGCTGTGGGAGACGGTCACGGGGTACTTCAACCCCGCGCTCGGCTCGACCACCGGCATCGAGAAGGCGATGAACGCCGACCTCTCCGGCACCGGCTCCAACGCGTTCTTCTCCGAGATCGAGCGCATCCTGTCGGGTCAGCCGCAGCGCGGGTACAGCGTCGAGCTGTCGCTGAACACGGCCGCGCAGCGGGCTGCCGCCGAGGCGCTCGACGGTCTGCAGGGCGCGGTCGTGGCGATGGACCCGAAGACCGGGCGCATCCTCGCGATGGTGTCGACCCCCGGCTTCGACACGAACCTGATGGCGACGCACGACGCGAACGCCGCGAACGCCACCTATGACCAGCTGGTCGCCGACCCGGGCAAGCCCCTGTCGAACCGCGCGATCGCCGGCGACCTGAACCCCCCGGGCTCCACGTTCAAACTCGTCACGGCGGCCGCGGCATACGCGAGCGGCAAATGGACGCCGGAGTCCACGCTGCCCAACCCCGCGCTGTACACCCTGCCCGGCTCGTCCAACCGCGTGTCCAACGCGTGGGGCGGCACGTGCGGTCCCGGTGCGACCGTGACGATCGCCGAGGCCATCCGCCTCAGCTGCAACATCCCGATGGCGGAGCTCGCCGTGGAGCTCGGCGACGACGCGATCCGGGAGATGGCGGAGAAGTTCGGCTTCAACCGGAGCTTCGACACGCCGCTCGCCTCGACCCCGTCCAGCTACCCGCGGGCGCTCGACGACGCGCAGACCGCGCTCAGCGGTTTCGGGCAGGGACAGGTCACCGCGACACCGCTGCAGATGGCGATGGTGTCGGCCGGCATCGCGAACGACGGCGTGGTCATGAACCCGCAGATGGTGGATGCCGTGATCGGCAACGACCTGTCGGTGATCAAGGCCTTCCAGAACAGCGAGTTCGGGCGGGCGATGGAGGCCGATGTGGCGAACGAGATCACCTCCGCCATGGTCGCCAGCGTCTCAAACGGCGCGGCCCAGGGTGCAAGAATAGACGGGGTCGACGTGGCCGGTAAGACGGGCACGGCAGAGAACGGAAACAGGCCGCATACGCTGTGGTTCACCGGGTTCGCCCCGGCGGACGACCCATCGGTCGCCGTGGCGGTCGTCGTCGAGAACGGCGGCGGGCAGGGACAATCAGGGAGCGGTGACACCATCGCCGCTCCGATCGCGAAGAAGGTCATAGAGGCGGTGCTGGGCAGATGAGGCCGACGCAGGGTGTGTCGTTCGGTGGTCGTTACGAGCTGCAGTCGCGGATCGCGATCGGCGGCATGGGCGAGGTCTGGGAGGCGACGGATCACGTCATCGGGCGTACCGTCGCGATCAAGATCCTCAAGGACGAGTACATGGGGGACCCGGGGTTCCTCGAGCGATTCCGCGCGGAGGCGCGGCACGCCGCGCTCGTCAACCACGAGGGCATCGCCAGCGTCTTCGACTACGGCGAGGAGAACGGCAGCGCCTACCTCGTCATGGAGCTCGTGCCGGGTGAGGCCCTCTCCACGATCCTCGAGCGCGACGGCGCACTGAGCGCCGACAAGACGCTCGACATCGTGGCGCAGACGGCGTCCGCCCTGCAGGCCGCGCACGCCGCCGGCCTGGTGCACCGCGACATCAAGCCGGGCAACCTGCTGATCACGCCAGACGGCCGCGTCAAGATCACCGACTTCGGCATCGCTCGCATCGCCGACCAGGTGCCGCTGACGGCGACCGGTCAGGTGATGGGAACCGTGCAGTACCTGTCGCCCGAGCAGGCGTCCGGCCACCCCGCATCTCCCGCGACCGACACGTACTCGCTGGGCATCGTGGCGTACGAGTGCCTGGCCGGCAAGCGTCCGTTCACGGGCGAGTCGCAGGTGGCGATCGCGATGGCGCAGATCAACGAGCAGCCGCCGCCGCTGCCGCCGACCGTGCCGATCCCGGTGCAGAACCTCGTGATGGCGATGATCGCCAAGAAGCCCGCCGACCGCCCGTCCTCGGCGGCGACCGTCGCGCGGGCCGCACAGGCGCTGCGGCGCGGAGACCTGAACTCGGCGGCGATCGCTGTTCCGGCGATCGCGACGGGCGGGATCGCCGGCGACGACGACGCCACGCGCATGCTGACGGCATCGAACGACGGTGCCACGCGCATCCTCCCCACCACCGCGCAGCTGCCCACCGAGGAGGCCGTCGCGGAGGAGGAGAAGAAGAAGAAGCGCAGCGCCTGGACCTGGCCGCTGATCGCCCTGATCGCTCTGCTGGTCATCGTGCTCGTGGGCACGTTGTGGGCGATGTTCGGCAACCGCGGCGAAGACCCGAAGCCGTCCGACAGCCCGACCACCGCGCAGACCACGCCGCCCCCGTCGCCCTCCACGAGTCCGACGCCTGAGGTGACGCGCGTCGACGTGGCTGCGCTGAACCTCAACGGCATGGACTGCGCCACGGCGACCGCGACGCTGGCCGACGCGGGCTTCACGAACAACGTCACGTGCGCCGACGGCGATCCCGCCCCGAGCGACGCGGAGGTCGGTCAGGTGTACCGGGTTCAGCCCACCGGGAACGTCGAGACCACGACGCCGATCGCGTTGACCGTGTACGCCGCACGCACCCCGCTGCCCACGCCGACCGACACCCCGACGCTCACGGGCGACCCGGTCGCGGGCAGCACGGTCACGGTGGCCTGGGGCACCGGTTTCACGTGCCCGAGCGGCACCACCCTGTCGGGCTACGTCGTGTCGCTGCAGAACGGCTCGTTCGTCTCGGGCGGCCCGAACTTCCAGCCGACGCAGCGCAACACGCAGGTGAAGGTCGGCGACGCGGTGGGCCAGCAGCTCATCGTCACCTACCAGGCCATGTGCTCGGGCGGCGACCAGCGCACGTCGAACGCGTCGCCCCCGCTGTCGGTCACCATCACGGCCCCCGACGATGGCGAGGGTGACGGAGGTGGCGGCGCCGAAGGGTAGCCTGTAGTCCAGCTGTTTTGTAGTTTCAGGGGGGTCATCCGTGTCGACAGAGCCACAAGTCATCGCGGGCCGGTACCGCGTCGACGAGCTCATCGGGCACGGCGGAATGGCGAAGGTGTACCGCGGGTACGACCTGACCCTCGGTCGCGAGATCGCGATCAAGATCCTCGACCCCGAACTGGCCAGGGACACGAGCTTCCGCACGCGGTTCCGGCTGGAGGCGCAGGCGGCGTCGCGCATGTCCCACCCGTCGATCGTGCGGGTGTACGACGCGGGCGACCCGTCGACGAGCGACCCCTCGTCCGATGAGCCGCCGTACATCGTGATGGAGCTCGTCAAGGGCACCCTGCTGAAGAAGATCATCGCCGAGGGCCCGGTGCCCGTGGCCGACGCCGTCCGCTACGTCGACGGGATCCTCGAGGCGCTGGACTACTCGCACCGCGCGGGTGTGGTGCACCGCGACATCAAGCCCGGCAACGTGATGGTGACCGACAAGGGTCAGGTCAAGGTCATGGACTTCGGCATCGCCCGCGCGGTGTCCGACTCCTCCTCGACGGTCGCGGAGACCACGCAGATCATCGGCACCGCGGCGTACTTCTCGCCGGAGCAGGCCAAGGGCGAGCCGGTCGACGCCCGCGCCGACCTGTACTCCACCGGCGTGGTGCTGTACGAGCTGCTCACCGGGCGCCAGCCGTTCCGCGGCGAGTCTCCGGTCGCGGTGGCGTACCAGCACGTGAGCGAGACACCGATCCCTCCGTCCGAGGTGAACGAGGAGTCCCCGGCGGCGCTCGACCCGATCGTGCTGCGCGCGCTCGCGAAGGACCCGTACCAGCGCTTCCCCGACGCGGCGCACTTCCGCGCGGCCCTCGACTCGGCCGTGACCGGTGCCGCCCCCACGCGCAAGCAGATCGGCGCGCTCACCAGCGAGCTGTATGGCCCGAACCCGCGTCAGGCGCAGGAGACGGCGCGGTCGCTGCGGCAGCTCAGCAGCGACACCACCATGACCCGCACGCAGTCGGGCCCGCCGGTCGCGTGGATCTGGGCGGGCGTCGCGCTGCTGGCGGTGCTTCTGGCGTCGGTCCTGTTCTGGGTGGTCACGATCAGCATGCGCCCGTCCGAGGTGCCCAGCACGTCGAGGGTCGTGCCCGACCTGACCAATGTGGCGTCGGAGCGTGCGCAGGACGACCTGGCCAAGCTCGACCTCTCGTCGAAGATCGTCATCGAGTCCAGCCCCGACATCGCCGAGGGCAACGTGATCCGCACGGATCCGGAGAGCGGGGTGTCGGTCGAGCAGGGGTCCACCGTCACGCTCTACGTGTCGTCCGGCGAGGAGACCGTGGTGGTGCCGAAGCTCGAGGGCATGTCCCTGGCCGCGGCCACCGAGGCGCTCGAGAAGGCGGGGCTGCAGCTCGGCACGGTCACCCAGCGCAACGACAAGGGCCTCGCGGCGAACACCGTGATGACGGCCAGCGAGAAGGCCGACACCGAGGTGGCGCCGAACACGGTCGTGAACCTGGAGGTCGCCAGCGGCAAGGTCACCCTGTCGGATGTCGTGGGCTGGTCGGTCGATTCCGCATCGAAGGCGCTCACGGATCTCGGGCTCACCCCGGTGCCGATCGAGGAGAGCGACTGCCCCGCCACCGACCCGGCCACCGTGCACTCGATGTCGGTCGCTCCGGGCGACGTGCCGATCAACTCCTCGGTCGAGCTGCGCTACTGCACCGGTTCCTGACGCGCAGCCGTCCGACACCCGGGTCAGCGCGTGAGCGGGTGCAGTCGTTCTGCTCGCGACACGGCGTCCGGGTCGCCGCACAGTCGCAGCCAGTTCGCCAGCAGACGGTAGCCGCCCTCGGTCAGCACGCTCTCCGGGTGGAACTGCACCCCGTGGAAAGGGAGCGTGCGGTGCTCGAGGGCCATCACGGTGCCGTCCGCCGTCCGTGCGGTCACCGCGAGCTCGGCGGGCAGGTCGCGCTCCGCGAGGGCGAGGGAGTGGTAGCGGCCTGCCGTGAACGGCGAGGGGATGCCGTCGAACAGCGCCGAGCCGTCGTGCGCGACCGCCGACACCATGCCGTGCATGATCTCCGGGGCGCCGGTCACGGGGGCACCCAGGGCCGCGCCGATCACCTGGTGACCCAGGCACACGCCGAGCATGGGCACGGCGGAGCGGGCGGCGAGGCGGACCGCATCGAGCGAGACGCCGGCGTCGTCGGGCGAGCCCGGCCCCGGCGACAGGAGCAGCGCGTCGTGCGCGGTGAGCAGTCTCTCGACCCGCGCCGCATCGACCTCGTCCGCCTCGACGATCGTGGTGTCGGCACCGAGCTCGTGGAGGTAGCCGATCAGGGTGTGCACGAAGCTGTCGTGATTGTCCACGACGAGCACGCGGGTCATTCGACGTCGACCTCACCCGGGGAGATGAACGGGCTGATCCAGGGGAACACGTACCAGAACAGGGCGTAGAGCACGGCGGCGACCACGACCAGCAGGATGAGCACACGCAGCCACCAGGGACCGGGCAGCAGGCGCCAGAGTGCGGCGTACATGGGTGGTGTCTCCTGATCGTTCGTGGTCACACCGACGGAGCGGCGGGCGGGGGAGGCGGGTCGGTCAGCGCGGACGGCGGCCCTTCGGCGCGCGGCTGGAAGCTCTCGAACACGCCGTAGGCGACGATCCGCTCGGCGAGCGAGTACAGGGGGGAGCACGCCGTGAGGGTGATGTACTGCTCGCCGGTCTGCTGTGCGGGCATCTGCGGCACGTCGGCCAGCACGTCGGTCTGCGTGGGCGTGACGTACTCGAGCGTGCGGAAGCGGTACGTGTACCAGCCGTCGGGGGTCTCGACCACGATCGCGTCGTTCAGTTGCAGCTTGTCGAGCTGGTTGAACGGCTTGCCCCAGGTGGTGCGGTGGCCCGCGAGGGAGAAGTTGCCGACCTCGCCGGGCATCTTCGAGTCGGTGTAGACCCCGATGCCCTTCTGGTCGAGCGTCCTGGCACGGCTGGTCCCGCCGTAGATGCCGAAGTTGT
Organism: Microbacterium sp. K35; assembly: GCF_004794375.1. Classification (NCBI taxonomy): domain Bacteria; kingdom Bacillati; phylum Actinomycetota; class Actinomycetes; order Micrococcales; family Microbacteriaceae; genus Microbacterium; species Microbacterium sp. K35. Next base: position 23,943 of record NZ_SSDM01000110.1, read on the forward strand.
ACTCGGCGCCGAAGCGCGGGATGTGCATCTGCCCGAACCACGCCCCGTCGGCGGGGGCGGCGGGCACCGGCGCCTGGTACACCGTGGTGCCGTCGTCGGTCTCGACCTTCGGCGGCAGTGCGGGGGGATCGGCCGCCGCGAGCTGCTGCGAGATCGCCGCACCCTCGTCGTTCTTCTGGGCGGCGATGATGATGTCGCCGATCCACATCTGCCATGCGACGAAGAGGAGGACGAGGACCCCGGCGGTGAGCAGCAGTTCGCCGAGCACGCTCGCGAACGTGGCGCGCGACCGGGGCCGCTGCCGACGTCCGTGGCGCCCCCCAGGCACGGCGGATGCAGTCATGGCGTGATCTTATCCGTCGACACTGAACACGGGCTCGTGCGGAGGCACCCGTCTGTGACCGCCTCTCGTGGGCGCAGAGGTCTCCCGGGTACAATGACGGCATGGCACGTGACCGCAAGACCGAAGAACCCGTCGTCGAGCGCGCCGAGGGCGACGCCGCTCCCAACGCCGTCTGGTTCAAGCCGGTGATGATCGGCTTCATGCTTCTCGGTCTCGCGTGGATCCTCGTGTTCTACATCTCGGGGATGCAGTTCCCGATCCCGGGCCTCGACAACTGGAACCTCGCGATCGGTCTCGGCATCGCTCTCATCGGGTTCCTCATGACCACACGCTGGCGCTGACCAGCCCCTTCTCTTCCGAAGCCCCCTCGCCGCGCGAGGGGGCTTCGTCGTGCCGGCGGTGGTGTGCATCGGGCTCCTCGCGCTCGATTCGGATTTTCCGAGATTCTCCGGTAAAGTCTTGGAGGTTGACGGGGCTATAGCTCAGGCGGTTAGAGCGCTTCACTGATAATGAAGAGGTCCCAGGTTCAAGTCCTGGTAGCCCCACCATTCAATTCAAGAAATCCCTCACGGGGCCTTAGCTCAGTTGGTAGAGCGCCTGCTTTGCAAGCAGGATGTCAGGAGTTCGAATCTCCTAGGCTCCACCACCTCGGATCTCCTCCCTCCCGCGCACCGACCCCTTCCGGTCGTGCTTCGGCATCGATCCTCACCACCGTGGCGTCGTGCTGCCGGTGTGCTCCGCCTCATCCAGGCCGCGCCCCGCCGGAGCCCGGTCGGACGCCCCACGATGTGGGTGCGCCCGACCGAGCCCCGTCGCTCGGCCCCCCGGTCGAGCTATCCGATGTCCGTCGGGCGGCGGCGCGCTCCCCTCCGGACGACGACCAGCGTGACTCCGCCCAGGATCAGGGCGAGCGCGAGCAGTGCCGCGGCCGTCTGATCCCGACCACCCGTCGTCGGCAGTCGTGCGGGTTCCGGTGTCTCCGGATCCGTGGGCGTGCTCACCGTCGACGGGTCGCTCGTGATCGGATCATCGGTCCCCGTACGTCCCGTGGCGGTAGCGACGTTGGTCAGGTCGCCACCGGTCGCTTCCGCCGCGGTCACGACATGGTCGGCCGTACAGAGAGCCTGCTCACCGGGCGCCAGAGGCACGAGCGGGCACGTGATGGCGTCGCCGCGCTCGTCCAGCATCGGGTCGTCGATGCCCAGATTCTCGATCGTGACGTTGCCCGTGTTCGCGACGGTGAAGGCGTAGTGGATCACTTCTCCCTCGTCGGCGGCGCGGTCCCGGTCGGCGTCGACGTCGGCCTGCGTGATGACGTACGGCGCCGCGGTGCAAATCGCGACCTCTCCGGGGGCGAGCGTGGTGACGTCGCAGGTGACGGTGCCGACCTTCGGGTCGTTCACCCCGACATCGGCCAACGGGACGTTGCCCGTGTTCGTGATCGTGAACGAGTACGCGATCGTGTCACCCACATCGGTCAGGCCGTTGCC
>NZ_SSDM01000111.1:0-8081 GCF_004794375.1 Microbacterium sp. K35
ACGGTGAACACGTGCGGCTCGGAGTATCCGGCCTCTCCCTTGCGCGGGTCAGCGGTCGTCGCGGGCGTCGTCCGGGTGCACGTCGCCCTGCACGCCGCCGGCGGTGCCCACCCCGATGTCGACGGTCGCGTGCACCCGTCCCTGCCGTTCCAGTCCCGCGAACCAGGGCACCCGCCCGGCGACCTCCGCCGCCCCGTCAGGCAGGGCCGCGACGTGCATCGTCACCCCCCGCTGCGCGAGCTCGCGATCCAGCTCCTCCAGCGCGTCGAGCACGGTGATGGACACCGCCGTCTGCTGCTGCAGCCCGAGCACCATCGCGGTCACCGGGGGCTGCAGACCCGCGACGGTGTCGAGCACGAGCCGTTCGTTCGCGAGGGCGTTCGCGGTGTACAGTCCCCGCTCCAGCTCGATCGCGACCACGGGGCCCACGCGCGTCGTCACGCGCACCCGCGGCACGTTCAGCTCGCGCAGCACCAGGATCAGCGTCACGACCACCCCGATCGCGACGGCCGGGAGCAGCCCGGCCGTCAGTCCGATCACCGCGACCGCGGTCGCGATCCAGAAGTCCGTGCGGCTGATCCGAAACCAGCGCACGAGCTGCGGCACGTCGACCAGTCCGACGACCGCGATGAACACCAGCGCGGCGAGAGTGGCCTCCGGCAGCAGGCTCAGGACCGGGCCGAGGAACAGCGCCACGAGCACCGCGAGGACCACGGTGACGAGCGTCGCGAGTTGGGTGCGCGCCCCGGCGCCCTGGTTCACCGCGCTCTGGGAGAAGCCCCCGGCGGCCGGCATCGCGGCGAAGAACGAGCCGACCGTGTTGGCCGCGCCCGTGGCGAGCAGCTCCTGGTCGCTGTCGATCGGAGGCTCGGCGGGCCGTCGCAGGCTGCGGGCGACCGCCGCCGACTCGAGGAACGCCATCACGGCGATCGCGAGGGCACCGGGAACGAGGACGGGAGCCTGTGCGAAGTCGGGCACCCCGGGCACGGGAAGGCCGCTGGGGACCGGTTCGATCAGATCGACGCCGAGCCGGTCGATGTGGCCCAGGCCCACCAGGAGGATGCCGCCGAGCACGACCACCAGGGCGCCGGGGACCCGAGGGAGGAAGCGGCGGCACAGCAGCAGCACCGCGATCGATCCGGCCGACAGCAGCACGGTCGCCGGGTTCACACTCGCCGCCGCCTCGCCCACGGCGACGAGCGACCGCAGGAAGCCGTGTCCGGAGAAGTCGAACGTCTCTCCCAGGAGTTTCGGCAGCTGCCCGACGGCCACGGTCGCACCGACCCCGATCTTGAGCCCCAGCACGGTCGCCCCGCTGATGTTCTCCACCAGGCTCCCGAGGCGGCACAGCCGCGCCAGCAGCAGGATCGCGCCCACGAGGAGCGTGAGCATCATGAGCGAGCCGAGGGCGTCGTCCGACCCCGCGGCGACCCCGGCCGAGACCAGGGTCGTGGCGGTCAGCGTGGCGATGGTCGACGTGGTCGACACGCTCATGGCGCGACTGCCGCCCAGCACCGCGTACACCAGCATCGGCACGATGCACGTGTAGAGGCCCACCTGCACGGGGAGGTTGGCGATCGTCGCATAGGCCATCGCCTGCGGCACGACCACGGCTCCCGCGGCGAGACCGGCGACGACGTCGCCCGTCACCCATCCGCGTCGATACCCGTCGAGGGTGCTGAGCAGCCAGGGCGGCCTGCGCCTCGCGCCCATCCGTTCTCCCTCCACCGTGAGGGAAGCGTACTGCGGGGGACCGACGCGCCGCGCGCTTCCGGCCGGGCCGCCCCGCCGATCACCCGGGTGAACTCGCGCGCCACCCGGTGCGGCAGCGCTCCCACCGCGAGTATCGTCCCACCGTGCCGCCGAAGTCCGACGGCACCGACGTGCTCGATCTCGCGATCGTCTGGGGCCCTCTCGAAGGGCACGGTCGTGGGGGCGCGAACCCCGCCGCGCGCCCTCACGGTCCGTGGACCATCCGCACGCTCCACGGTCGGCCGACGTGGCAGCGGACCCGGGTCTGAATGCCGATGTCGGTGGCCGGGAGGAGGATGCGCGCATGCAGATCACACTCACGCAGCCGGCCGGCCTCGTGGCCAGCCCGGCCTTCAGCCATGTCGCGGTCGTGCCTCCCGGGGCGACGACCATCTACGTCGGGGGCCAGAACGGCGTCGACGAGTCCGGTGCCGTCGTCTCGACCGATGTCGGCGAGCAGTCCGTGCGCGCGGTGCAGAACGCGCGGGTGGCGCTCGAGTCGGCGGGCGCGTCGCTCGACGACGTCCTCAGCTGGACGATCCTGATCCATCAGGATGCCGATCTCCGCGCCGCGTACGGTGCCGTGGCACCCACGCTGGCGCGCGAGGGGGCGCCGCCGCTCGTGACCGCCGCCCTCGTGGCAGGGCTCGGCGTCCCCGGCGCCCTGATCGAGGTGAGCGCGGTCGCCGCGGTCATCCGCGACTGAGGTCAGAGGCGGCCGCGCACGGGGGTACGCTCCGCCGTGTCCGGGGTGTCCGGCGGCGTCATCTCCGCCCGCACGCCGAGCAGCCGCACCTCCCGCGCGGGGTCGAGGGTGGCGCCGAGCCGCAGGGCCTCCGCCACCACCTCGTCGCGGCGGGTGGCGGGGGCGGGCAGCTTGTGGCCGAAGGTCCTCGTGTCGAACGGGGCGTAGCGCACCTTGAGGTGCACACGCACGACGGCCCGCCCCTCCTTCGCGCAGTCGTCGAAGGCCTGTCCGGCGAGCTCCCGGAGCGCCGCCTCCACCTGCTCGGGCGTCGTGAGGTTCTGCTGGTAGGTGGTCTCCCGGCTGTGGCTGCGGGCGACCCAGGGGGTGTCGTCGACCGCGGTGGGCCCGAGCCCGGAGCCGAGGCCGTGGTACCACACGCCCATCCGCGGCCCGAATTCGGCGATCAGCTCCTGCTCGTCCGCGTCGGCCAGCTCGCGCACGGTCGTGATGCCGTGCCCGGCCAGACGCTTCTGCACCTTGGGGCCGATCCCCCACAGCTCTCTCGTCCCGCGCTCGCCCATCACCTCGAACCAGTTGTCGGACGTGAGGCGGAACAGCCCCCGCGGCTTTCCGAACTCGGTCGCGATCTTGGCGCGCACCTTGTTGTCCCCGATGCCGACCGAGCAGTGCAGTGCGGTCGCCTCCCGCACCGCCGCCTGCGCCGCCCGCGCGACCCCTTCCGGGTCGTCGGTAGAGACACCGAGGAAGCACTCGTCCCAGCCGAGCACCTCCGCCACCACGCCCGGCAGCTCCCGCAGCGCCGACATCACCGCGTCCGACGCCCGCTCGTACTCCTCGTGGTCGACGGGCAGGAACACCGCGTCCTCCGGCGCCTTGCGCGCGGCGATCTTCAACGGCATGCCCGAGCCGATCCCGTAGGCCCTCGCCTCGTACGAGGCGGTGGAGACGACGGCGCGCTCGGTGGGGTCGCCGCGCCCTCCGACGATCACGGGTCGACCGGCGAGCTCGGGGCGGCGCAGCACCTCGACGGCGGCGATGAACTGGTCCATGTCCACGTGCAGCACCCACTCGGCCATGCACCGAGTGTGGCGGCTGCGCGCGGGAAAGTCACCCCTCGCGCCGGGCTCAGCCCAGGGCGAGCCCGACCGCGGTCGCGAGCACGGCGAGCAGCGGCAGGGTTCCCTGCATCGCCGCGGCGCGTGCCTTCGAGCGATCGGAGAGCACCAGGACGAGGGCCGCGGCGAGCATCATTCCCGTGCCGGCCAGCACGAGCGTCACGCCCACCGTGACGGCGCCGACGATCACGAGCCCGATGCCCAGCAGCGTCGTGAGCGCCAGGAACAGGTTGTAGAAGCCCTGGTTGAACGCGAGCTGCTTCATGGTCACGGCGTCGGCCTCGCTCGCGACGCCGAAGATCTTGCGGGTCTCCGGCTCGGTCCAGCGCAGGGATTCGAGCGCGAAGATGAAGACGTGGAAGGCCGCAGCGGCCGCGGCGAGGACGAGTCCGACGATGAGCACACCCGATTGTCCCGTCGCGAGGCGCTGCGGGGCAAGCCGCTCACACGAGGAAGACCGGAAGCAGCCCGGGGTTGTGAGCGTGCACGAGGACCGCGAACACGACGGCGTCGAACAGCAGGTGGACGGTCACCACGTAGGCGAGAGAGTGCGTGCGGAGGAAGATGAAGCCCTGCAGCAGCGCGAACGGGATGGTCAGCAGCGGCCCCCACTCGCGATAGCCGAGCTCCCACAGGAACGACACGAACACGATCGACTGGAGCACGTTCGCCAGGGCGTCCGGGAAGTGCCGCCGCAGCAGGGCGAAGACGGTGCAGATGAAGAACAGCTCGTCCCAGATGCCGACCGCGCCGACGCCGACGAACAGGCGGGCGATGAGGTCGGGCGTGTCGACCACCGGCCAGTTCTGATACACGCCGCTGCTGATGAAGTAGTACGGCAGGATCAGCCAGCCGAGCACGAGCACCGCCACCAGCCAGCCCCACTGGAGCCGCCCCCAGCGCCGCCCCGTGCGCCACGGGAACGAGATCGCCCGGTCGCGGTACACGAAGCGGGAGATCAGGTACGGCACGGCGACCGCGCCGCCCAGCGCGAGGGTGAACCGCAGCATCGCGAGGTTGTCCAGCTCCGCGGCGAGCGGGATGACGCTCACGATCAGCATGCCGACCGCGATGAGCGACAGGTCGCGCGTGAGCGACGCTCGCCGCCGTCCGTCCTCCGGCTCGGGCGACGCGGCCGTCGCGGCGACGGACGCCCGGCGGGTGTTCGCCGACCGCTCACCGAGCCACGCCGCCGCGAGGCCGACCGCGAGCAGCAGCCACCCGAGCCAGGGCAGTTCCAGCACGAAGAACGCCGGAGCCGCGGCGCACACGAGCGCGGCCGCCACCACGCCGCCCGCACGGAGGGAGGTGGCCGTCGCGGGCAGGGTCACGCGCGCGCCCGCCGACGGTACACGAGGTCGCGGATGTCGCGTCCCTTCGCGATGCCCTTCCGCTCGAAGGCCGTCATCACGCGCCCGTCGAAGCGCTCCGCCCACTCACCGTCGAACGCGCGCTCGAAGAGCGGATCCTCGTCGAGCACCTCGCGCATCTGGAGCGCATAGTCCTCCCAGTCGGTCGCGAGCCGCAGCAGACCGCCGTCGCGCAGCGCCCTGGCCGCGGTCGCGCCGAAGCCCGCACGGACGAGGCGGCGCTTGGTGTGCCGCTTCTTGTGCCAGGGGTCGGGGAAGAAGATCCACACCTCGCGCGCGGCACCCTCGGGCAGGTACGACGACAGCACCTCCGGTGCGTTGGCCTCGACCACGCGGAGATTGCGCGCGCCCTCCCGGTCGGCATCGAGCATGGTGCGCGCGAGTCCGGCCCGGAACACCTCGACCGCCAGGAAGTCGTCGTCCGGGCGGGAGGTCGCGGCGGCGACGATCGCGTGGCCCTGGCCCGAGCCGATCTCGACGTACAGGTCGGCGTGCCTGCCGTACTCGGCCGCGGGGTCGAGCCGTGCTTCCGGGTGCACCGAGGTCCAGGCCACGTCGCGCGGCACGTCCAGCAGGTACTGCGGGCCGAGCTCGGCGAAGGCGCGCTCCTGCGCGTCGGACATCCGGCCGCTGCGGCGCACGAAAGACACCGGTTCGTCGCGGAAAGTGCGGGGTTCGGGCATGGTTCCAGGGTAGCCGTCGGCGCTCCGCCGCCCGGACCGGAGCGCTAGCCCGCCGGCTCCGTGACGAAGTCGATCAACTCCTCCACACGGCCGAGCAGCGCGGGTTCGAGGTCGCGATACGTGGTGACCTTGGACAGGATGTGCTGCCAGGCTCGCGCGGTGTCGGCCTGGGTCTCGTGCGGCCATCCGAACGCCCGGCAGATGCCCGTCTTCCAGTCCACGCCGCGCGGGATCTCGGGCCACGCCGCGATGCCCAGCGCCCGCGGGGTGACGCACTGCCACACGTCGACGAACGGGTGGCCGACGATGCGCACGTGCCGACCGTGGGGTCCGCGGGCCACGGCCTCGGCGATGCGCGACTCCTTCGATCCCGGCACGAGGTGGTCCACCAGCACGCCGTAGCGCCGCTCGCGGCTGGGCGGCTCGGCGCCGAGGAGCTCGTCGAGCAGGTCGACGCCCTGCAGATACTCCACCACGACGCCCTCCACCCGCAGGTCGGCGCCCCACACCTTCTCGACCAGCTCGGCATCGTGGCGTCCCTCGACGAGGATGCGGCTGGGAAGCGCGGTCCTGGCGCGCTGGTCGGCGACCGCGAACGAGCCGGAGGCCGTGCGTCGCGGTCCCTGCTCCTTCGCGGCGGGGACGGTCAGCCGCACGGGCGCGCCGTCGATCAGGAAGCCGCCGCCGAGCGGGAAGAGGCGCTTGCGCCCCTTCCAGTCCTCGAGCTCGACGGTGCCGCCCTGCACGCGCGTCACCGCGCCGCAGTAGCCGTCCGCGGCGACCTCGACCACGAGGTCGATCTCGGCCGGGACGATCGGCACCTGCTTCGCTCCGCGTTCGCGCCAGCCCGACGCCAGCACATCCGATCCGTACCTGTCGTCCATGCCCTCCAGCGTATGTGTCTCCGCTGACGGCGAACGGGGATGCGCCCCGCGGCGCTGTCGCGTGTCGTACCCAGTGCATAGACTCGTGACATGGGGCTCGGCTGCCGGTCGGAGGGAACACGATGACGAAACGGTGGCTTGCGCTGGCCGCACTTCTGCTGGCCGCGATGATCGGGACGTTCAGCACGTCCGCCGCCTCCGCCACCGATCCGCTCACGCTCGACGCCGGGTACGTCACCGATCAGGCCGGGGTCCTGAGCCCGTCCGAGAAGAGCACGGTCGAGACCCGCTTGCAGGAGCTCTCGGCCAACTCCTCGGCCGACCTCTTCGTCGTCCTCGTCGACGACTTCACCAACCCCTCCGACAGCGCGGACTGGGCCGACGCGGTGGCGTCGGCGAACAACCTCGGCCCGTCGCAGTACCTGCTCGCGATCGCGGTCGACGGCCGCAGCCTCTACATCTCCGCCGACTCCTCCGGTCCGCTGAGCAACAGCCAGCTCGACGGCATCGAGAACGACATCGCACCGCTCGCGGGAGCCGGGGACTGGGCGGGCGCGATCACCCTCGCGGCCGACCGGATCCAGGGCGACGGCGGCGCGGGTGCCCTGCGGGTGACGCTCATCGTGGTCGCGGTCGTCGTCGTGCTGCTGCTGATCTGGCTCGTGGTCTCGCTCGTCCGCCGTGCGCGGCGCAACGCCGCCATCCGCGAGCGCGGCGCGATGCCCGAGACCCCCGACCCCGCCGACCCGTTCTCCACGCTCACCGACGCGCAGGTCGAGCAGCAGGCCGGTGCCGCGCTCGTGCAGGCCGACGACGCCATCACGTCCAGCCGCGAGGAGCTCGGCTTCGCGGTGGCGCAGTTCGGCGACGGGGCGACGGCCGAGTTCACGCGCGCGGTCGACGAGGCCAAGGCGAAGATCGCGGAGGCGTTCGACCTGCGGCAGAAGCTCGACGACGAGATCGAGGACTCCGTCCATGACCGCCGTGCGTGGCACATCCGCATCATCCAGCTCGCCGACGAGATCGACCGCGTGCTCGATGAGAACACCGAGGCGTTCGACGCACTGCGCCAGCTGGAGCAGAACGCGCCGCAGGAGCTCGAGCGCGTGCGCGGAGAGCGCGCCGCACTGACCCCGCTGCTGCCGACCGCCGCCTCGTCGCTCGCCGCGCTCTCGGCCGCGTACGATCCGGCCGCGTTCGCCACGGTGGCCGACAACCCGACGCAGGCGCAGGAGCGTGCAGCCCTCGCCGACCGCTCGATCCAGGCTGCCGAGCAGGCGATCGCCGCCGGGCGATCGGGCGAGGCGGCGTTCGCGATCCGCACCGCGGAGCAGTCCGTGGCGCAGGCCGGCCAACTGGTGCGGGCGATCGTGGCGCTCGGCACGGAGCTGTCCGCCACGCAGCGCGCCGCCACCGCCCTGGTCGCGGAGCTGCAGTCCGACCTCGCCGCCGCCGCGCAGCTGCCCGACCCGTCCGGCGCGATCGCCGCCGCGGCCTCCGCCACCGCCCAGCAGCTGCAGGTCGCGCAGGCCGATCTGACGGGCACGGCGAAGAATCCGCAGCGCGCA
>NZ_SSDM01000112.1:0-10412 GCF_004794375.1 Microbacterium sp. K35
AGTCGCCGCAGACGGGTTCCGGCGCCGACTCCGGTCCCTCGCCCTCGCCCTCGCCCTCGCCGACCAGCACCGCGGCGACGCCGCCGCCCATCCTCGGCACCGACATCACGGCGGTCGGCGACTCGGTCATGCTCGCCGCCGCGCCCGAATTGCAGAACGCGCTGCCCGGCATCGCCATCGACGCCCAGGTCTCGCGCAGCATGTGGCCGGCCACGGGCATCCTGTCGTCGCTCGCGAACGACGGTGCCCTGCGTCCGACGGTCGTCGTGGGCCTGGCGACCAACGGCGGCGTCGATCCCGACCTGCTCGCCGACATCCTCGGGATCGTCGGCCCGGACCGCACCCTGGTGTTCGTGAACGCGCACGCGCAGCGCAGCTGGATCCCGGGCGGCAACGCGACGCTCGCCGACTTCGCCGCCGCGTATCCGAACGTCACGGTCGCCGACTGGGACGGTGCCATCACGCCCTACCCTGACGACCTCGCCGGCGACGGCATCCATCCGCAACCCGCGGGCGGCGACATCTATGCGGCGGTCGTCACGGGGGCGATCGCCCAGGCGCACCTCGACGAGGCACAGGCCGCCGACGCAGCCGCGAAGGCCGCGGCCGATGCCGCCCGGGAGGCGGCGAAGGCGGCGAAGAAGCCCGCGGCGGCGACCGCTCGTCCCGATGACACGCAGCACGACGATTCGCACTCCGTCCCGACCCCCACGCCGACGCCGTGACGGCGGTCCTGCTGATGGGGGCGGGGGTGGTCACCCTGAACCTGTATGCGCTCGCCCTGGTCCTGCTGCGCGCGCCGGTGTATCGCGTTCCGCTGTATCGGCCTATGGTGCTGAACCTGGCGCTGTCTGCCGCGCCGGCCCTGGTTCTGGCGGCCACCCTCGCCATCGAGGTCGCCGTCGATGCCCGCGCCTCGTCGCCCGTCCCCTGGATCATCCTGGTGATCGGGGCCGTGGTGTGGCTACTGCTCCTGCCGAACTCGGCCTACCTGATCACGGAGCTCAACTTCACGCACCGCCGCGAGGGCGAGGTGGTGCCGCTGTGGTTCGACATCGTCGCGACCCTGGCACTGGCGATGTCCGGGGTGTTGAACGCGCTCGTCAACGTTTTCGTGGTCCAGATGCTCGTGGTGGCGATCTGGTACGAGGACGACGCCGCCCCCTTCACCCGTGCGGACTCTTGGCTGGTGGTCGCCGCCGTTCTCGTGCTCGTGTCGTTCGGCATCTATCTCGGCCGTCACATCCGCTTCAACTCGTGGGACCTCGCGCGCCCGATGAGGTTCGCGCGGCTGCTCGTCGCGCACTTCGCGGCGCCGGGACGAGTGACCGAGGCCGTGGGCTTCTGCGTCGTGCACACCCTTCTGCTCGGCATCCTCTACGCCGTGGTCGCCCTGCCTCTGGCGGTGTCGGTCTGAGTCGCGTGCGGGTCCCGCGCCGCCGGACGACGCCGCGGGACCCGGGCGTTCACGACGGGGGGAGCGCCGTCTCCTGCAGCGCACCCTCCGCGTTGATCTCGAGGGTGAGGTCGACGTCGAGTCGCCGCAGGAACGCATCATCGTGGCTGACGATGAGCACGGCGCCGCGATAGGTGCGCAGCGCCTCGACCAGCTGATCGACCGTGTCCAGGTCGAGGTTGTTGGTCGGCTCGTCCAGCACCACCAGGTGGGGCGCCGGGTCCGCCAGGAGGAGTCCCGCCAGGGCCACGCGGAACCGCTCGCCCCCGGACAGCGCCGCGACAGGGCGCTCGACGGTCGCTCCACGGAGGAGGAACCGGGCCAGGCGGTTGCGCAGCTCCTTCTCCGGCACGTGCGGGGCCCGGCGGGCGATGTTGTCGAACACCGACGCGCCCTCGTCGAGGCCGTCCACGCGCTGCGGAAGGTAGCCGATCCGGTCGGTGAACGCCTCCGCCCGCAACTCCGGCCGGTCGTCCCTCGGGAGGTCAGGCCCGGAATCGGCCGCACCGGGTGTAGCCGCCGCGATGGGGTCGCGATCTCCTGTGTCGCGAACACCGCTGGCGACGAGCCGTTCGAGCAGGGTGGTCTTGCCGGCGCCGTTGCGACCGATCAGTGCCACGCGCTCGGGGCCCTGCACGATCCAGGAGCGCTCGCCGTCTCCGAGCTCGGCGATGCGGCGCGCGCGGGAGACCTGCGGGTCGGGGAGCTCGATCTTCATGGTGTCGTCCGAGCGGATCCGGCGCCCGGCCTCGTCGTGCGCGGTGCGGGCCGCCTCCTCCTTCGCCCCGACCTCGGTGCGCAGCTTGCCCGCCGAGACCTCGGCGGCCATCTTCCTGCCGTGTGCGATGATCTTCGGCACGCGCTTCTCGACCTCGGCCTTCTTGGCGGTGCGGGCGCGGTGGGCGAGCTTGACCTCCGCCTCGATGCGCTGCCGCTTCTCCTTGCGCAGCGCCTGCGCCGCGGCGACCTCGGCCTGCCGCGCCGCGTCCTGCTCGGCGTCCAGCCACGCGCGCCACTCGGAGTACGGCCCGCCGAACACGCTCAACGTCTGCCCGTAGAGCTCGGCGGTGTCGTCCATCAGCTCGAGCAACGACAGGTCGTGGCTGACCACGATGAGCGTGCCCTTCCACGCCTGCACCATCGCGCCGAGCGTCGCCCTGGCGTCGCGGTCGAGGTTGTTGGTCGGCTCGTCCAGGAGCGTGATCGGCGCGCGCCGCAGGCGGATCCCGGCGATCGCGACGAGGACGGCTTCGCCGCCCGACAGCTCACCCACGGTGCGATCGAGGAACGCGGGGGCGAGTCCGGCCTCCGCAAGGGAGGCCTCCGCGCGCGCCTCGATGTCCCAGTCGTCGCCGACCGCGTCGAAGTGCGCGGGATCGACGTCGCCCGCAGTGATGGCGCGCACCGCGTCGAGCGCGGTGGAGACGCCGAGCAGCTCCGCCACGCGGCGGTCGACGTCGAGCGTCAACTGCTGCGGCAGGTACGCCACCTCGCCGGAGGTGGAGACGGATCCGGACGTGGGGGTGAGCTCGCCGGCGATCAGGCGCAGCAGGGTGGACTTGCCGGCGCCGTTGCGTCCGACCAGGCCGGTGCGCCCGGACCCGAAGGCTCCGGAGACGCCGTCGAGTGCGACCGAGCCGTCGGGCCACGTGTAGGTGAGGCGGTCGAGCACGACCGAGGGATGAACGGTGGTGGGGTATGACACGGGGTGTCTCCTGTCGAGTGCGGGGGTGCACTGACACCGGGGCCCGGGGTGGCGCGAACGGGTCGCACCCGGAGGGCGGGGTCTGCCGGGGAGTCGGCGATCGTCGGGTCAGCGCGCGGAAAGAGGAGCGCGGAGGCGACGATTCAGATCAAAGGACTTCCAGACACGGCGGACAGGACGCCACGACGATACCCGGGCGTGTCGGCGTTCGCAACTCCCGGGCGTGTCGCGCCTCCGTCGCACGGGGGATGCCGGCACCGCGACGGATGCGTAGCGTGGGAGGCATGGCGGATCGGAACCCCAGCCCGGAGGAACTCCGGGCACGCACCGGCCTCGGCGTCGGCCTCGCGCTCGGCGTGGCGATCGGCGTGTCCCTCGGCATGGCGATGAAGAACTGGGCCCTCGGCATCGGCATCGGTCTGGCGATCGGCGTGGCTCTCTCGGTCGCTTTCCGCGGCTCCGGGCGGGCGGACCCGAGCGGGCCGGACGGCGAGCGAGACCCGGGGCATCCGGAGGACGGGGTGGACGGGGGTGAGCGGGAGCGCCCGGAAGCTGCGGCGGACCCGGGAACTCCGGTCGACCCGGGGCATCCGGGGGAGCGCGGTCAGGACGGGCGGGACCCCTCCGCCTGATCCGCGTCGATCCCGTCGACCCAGGTCGTGAGGAAGCGGTGCACGTCGCCGAGCTCGTCCTCGGAGATGCTGTGCGTGAGGCCGCTGTAGACGCGGCCGGACAGGTCGGCGTGCGACGGCAGCCACTGGGCCGTGTGGTCGATGAGCGCCGGAGGGATCACGTCGTCGTGCGTGCCGCGACCCCAGAACACGCGGGGCCGGAGCTCCGTCAGCGCGTCGTCGCCCGGCAGCGGCTCCGGTGCGACATAGCCGCTCAGTGCGACCACGGCGTCGAAGCGCTCCGGCGCGAGCCGCAGTGCCTGCAGTGACACGGCCGCGCCCTGCGAGAACCCGAGCAGCGCGACCGACGGGGCGTCGCCCGCCGCGGCGCCGAGCCAGCGGAGGAACGCCTCCGCCGCGAGCGTCACGGCGGTCGAGCTGCGCCCGTCCAGGCCCTCGATCGGGTACCAGGAGCGTCCGGGCTGGGGCCACGGCGGCGCGAGCGGTGCGGCGACAGAGGCGACGGCGAGTCCGCCGGGCAGGTAGGGGACGAGCCCGAACAGGTCGTGCTCGTCGGCGCCGTACCCGTGCAGCAGGACCACGAGGGGGAGCCCGGCGCGCTCCGCCGTCGACCAGCGGGTGGCGGTGTCGTCGATCGTCAGAATCTCACTCACCCCGTCATCCTGCCAGGCGGCACCGACGCGCCGCCGGTGTCCCTCGTCGGAGGGTGCTGATAGAAAGGACGCATGGCGGTGCGCACACCCGATCCCGATCCGGAGCCCGACGACGAGGGCCTCGGCGCGTTCCGCGACGTCACTCCGCCGGCGCCGGACGCGAACCCCGGCTGGCTCAGCGACGTGGAACTCGAGGAGGCGCGTCGACGCCTTCCCATGCTGTACGTCGAGGCGATCCCGGTCCGCACCGACGGCTCCGGTCAGGTCACGGAGATCGGCATCCTCCTGCGCTCCACGCCGATGGGGGAGATGACCAGGACCATCGTGTCGGGTCGCGTGCGCTTCGGGGAGACGATCCGCGACGCCCTGTTCCGTCACGTCGAGAACGACCTGGGGCCCATGGCCTTCCCGCTCCTTCCCCCGCAGCCGCTGCCGTTCACGGTGGCGGAGTACTTCCCGATCCCCGGGGTCAGTGCCTATCACGACGACCGCCAGCACGCGGTGTCGCTGGCGTTCGTGGTGCCGGTGACCGGGACGTGCGAGCCGCGGCAGGACGCGCTGGAGGTCACCTGGTTCTCTCCCGAGGCTGCCGCGTCCGACGCGGTCGCCGCCGAGATGGAGGGTGGCCGGGGCACGCTCATCCGGCACGCCCTGGCGAGCCTGGGCCTGCTGCGCTGACCGCGCGCTGACGGCCCCGGGAGCGGGGCGTCGCGCTGTTCGTCGTGCCTCGGCGGACGGGGATGATCGCCGTTCCGTGGAAAAGTCTTGCGCTGTCGCCGATCAATGGGCTAAAGATTAGACCATTGATCCAATCGGCAAAGGATGCTTCGACATGGATGCTTCGACAACGACGTCGCCCTCCGCAGAACAACCCCGCGAGCGCAACCTCCGCGGCAACCTCGGGGCGGTGGCCGTCACCTTCATGGTGATCGCCGCCGCCGCGCCCCTCACCGTGGTCGGCGGCATCGTGCCGATCGGCTACCTGCTCGGCAACGGGATCGGCTTCCCGGTCATGTTCCTCGTGGCCACCGTGATCCTGCTGCTCTTCTCCGTCGGCCTCACCGCGATGAGCCGCTACCTGCCCCGCGCCGGCTCCTTCTTCGTGTTCATCACGCACGGACTCGGTCGCACCCCCGGCCTCGCCGCCGCCTACCTCGCCCTGGTCTGCTACACCACCGTGCAGATCGCGGTGTTCTCCTACCTCGGCGCCACCATCTCATCGAGCATCGCGCTGCTCGGCGGGCCCGAGATCCCCTGGTGGCTGCTCACCCTGGTCTCCGTCGCGCTGGTCGGTGCGCTCGGGTACCGGCAGATCGAGCTCAGCTCGCGCGTGCTCGTCGTGGTGCTGCTCGCCGAGATCGGGATCGTCGTCCTGCTGGGGCTCGTCATCCTCGTCACCGGCGGAGCCGACGGCGTGACCTTCGGCTCGTTCGTCCTGCAGAACGTGCTCTCCGGGGCACCCGCGCTCGGGCTGATGTTCGCCATCGCCAGCTTCATCGGGTTCGAGTCCACGGTGGTGTACCGCGACGAGGTGCGCACGCCGGAGCGCACCATCCCGCGCGCCACCTACGCCTCCGCGATCGTGATCGGCGTCTTCTACGCGTTCGCCGCCTGGACCGTGGTGGTCGGCGTGGGGGAGGGAGACGTGATCGGCGAAGCCGCCGCCGACCCCACGACCCTCATCACCCGCGTCACCGAGCAGTACCTCGGCCCGGTCGGCTCGGTCGCCGTGGCCCTGCTGTTCCTGGGCAGCATGTTCGCGGCGGTGCTCTCGCTGCACAACGTGCTCACCCGCTACCACCACGCCATGGCCAACGCCCGCGTGCTGCCCGACCGTGTCGGCAGCGTGCACACCCGACACGGATCGCCCCACGTCGCCTCGCTGGTGCAGGTCGCCACCTCGGGCGTCGCGATCGCCCTGCTCGCCATCCTCGGCTTCGCGCCGGAGAACATCTTCTCCTGGTTCGCCGGCATCGGCACCCTCGCGATCGTGATCCTCATGGCCGTGACCTGCCTCGCCGTGATCGTGTACTTCGCCCGCACCCGCGCCCTGCGCAGCCCCTGGCACACCGTGATCGCCCCCGGCCTCGGACTGCTCGGGCTGGCGGTGTCCGCCGTGCTCATCGCCGCGAACTTCCCGCTGCTCGTCAGCGACGTCGACGCCGACGGCAACCCGGCGTGGGGCGTCATCAGCATCACCCTCGTCGCCGTCGTGATCATCGCCCCGGTGATCGGCCTGGTGCAGGCGGCGATCATGCGGGCGAGCGCACCGGCGGCCTACGCCCAGATCGTGCGGCGCTTCGACGAGAACGCCTGACCCCGAACCGAAGGATGGACATCATCAGTCTCCCCGCCCTGCCCCGGCCCCTGATCGGCATCTCCGGTCGTCGCACCAGCGGCGCGGCGATCGGCGCCCCGTACGGCTTCGCCGACGCCCCGCTGGAGGCGTACCTCAGCGAGTACGCCACCTCGGTGCTCCGCGCCGGCGGCCTGCCCGTGCACCTGCCCATGGATGCCGACCCGGCCGAACTCGTGGCGCGGCTCGACGGCGTCGTCATCGTCGGCGGCGACGACGTGGACCCGCGCCGGTACGGGCAGACCCCCGGCCCGTTCACGCCCCTCGTCGACCCGCAACGCGACGAGTTCGAGTCGGGGCTGATCCTCGCCGCGATCGAGCGCGCGCTGCCGCTGCTGGGGGTGTGCCGGGGAGCGCAGCTGCTCAACGTGGTCCGCGGCGGCACCCTGCATCAGCACCTCGCCGCGGGCGAGGGCGAGTCGCACGGCTCGTACGCCTACCCCCGCGCCCACCGGGTGCACGAGGTGCGCACGGCAGAGGGCAGCGTCGTGCACGGCCTCTACGGCGAGAGCACCCGCGTGAACTCGTTCCACCACCAGGCGGTCGACGCCCCCGGCGCCGGGGTGACCGTGACCGGCTGGGCGCCCGACGGCGTCGTCGAGGCGATCGAGCTCGATGGGCTGCCGGTGGTGGGCGTGCAGTGGCACCCCGAGACCTTCGGCGGTGACCCGGTCTTCGACTGGCTCGTCGATCAGGCGTCCGCGCACACCGCGGTCGCCCCCACCCCCGCGACCGAGAGCGTCGCCTAGGCGCCGCAGACGCACGAACAAGGAGAGACACCATGCGACACGCAGACAGGAACGCCTTCATCACGGGCGCAGGATCCGGGATCGGCCGCGAGACCGCCCTCCGCCTGGCGAGCGAGGGGGCACGCATCCTCGTCACCGACGTCTCGGCCGAGGGCGTCGCCGAGACCGTGCGCCTGATCGAGGCGACCGGCGGCACGGCGCTCGCGGCGGTGGTGGACGTGCGCTCGCGCGAGCAGATCCGCGCCGCGGTCGCGCAGGCCGCCCAGGCGTGGGGAGCCCTGCACCTGCTCGTCAACAACGCCGGCGTTGTCACCGAGCACTCGTTCGAGACGCTGACCGAGGAGGCGTGGGACTTCGTCTTCGACATCAACCTCAAGGGCCAGTTCCTCGTGGCGCAGGAGGTGGCGCCGCTCATCGCCGAGTCGGGCGGCGGCGCCATCGTCAACCTCTCCACCGTGGAGGCACTGGTCGTGGTGACCAGCACCGGCACCGCGCAGCCGCACTACAACGCCAGCAAGGGCGGCGTGCCCATGCTCACCAAGGCGCTCGCGGTCGAGCTCGCGGCCAAGAACATCCGCGTCAACTGCGTCGCCCCCGGCCCCATCGCGACCGACTTCTTCGACTACGAGAGCGTCACCAGCCCCGAGGCGCTGGAGTTCATGAAGCAGCGGCTGCTCGTACCGCGGGTGGGCCTGCCGAGCGACATCGCCGCGGCCGTATCCTGGCTGCTCAGCGACGAGGCGTCCTGGATCGACGGCATCCAGCTCCCCGTCGACGGAGGGTGGCTGACGCGATGATCGACGACGTGCGCCTGGCGCCGGACGAACTGGAGGCCGCGGGGATCCGCACCGTGATCGTCGCGACGCCCGACCTCCAAGGTCGGCTCGTCGGTCGCCGCATCCCCGTCGAGGGCTTCGGCCGGGTCGTGGCGAACGGCGTCGACATCTGCACCTGCGCGTGGGCGTGGGACATCGATCAGGGGCTCGAGCTGATCGACCAGAACCGCTTCGCCCTGTGCGGCATGCACAACGGCGTGCCCGACGTCACGCTGCTCCCCGACCTCGACACCCTGCGCCCTGCGGCGTGGCTGGAGGGTGTCGCGATCTGCCTCGCCGACCCGGTCGACGTGCACACGCACGAGCCGATGCCGCTGTCGCCGCGGGTGATCCTGAAGCAGGAGCTGGCGCGCCTGCGCGACCTCGGTCTCACGCCGCTCGCGGGCACCGAGCTGGAGTTCTACCTGTTCCGCAACGACCCGCGGGAGCTGCGCCGCTCGGGGTTCCGCGACCTCGATCCGACGACCCTCACCCCCTCCGACTTCATGATCCACGAGGGCAACCTCTACGAGCCGTTCTTCCAGAGGCTGCGGTCCGACCTGCGCGCGAGCGGCATCCTCGTCGAGGCCGCGCAGAGCGAGTGGGGTCTCGGGCAGTGGGAGATGACGTTCGAGTACGGCGATCCGCTGGAGATGGCCGACCGGCACGCGCTGTACAAGCTCGCGGTGCGTGACACCGCCGCCCGGGCGGGCATGTCGGCGACCTTCATGGCGCGTCCGCTCAACGACCAGCCGGGCTCGTCGTGCCACGTGCACGTGTCGTTCGTCGACGACGAGGGCACGGCACTCTTCTGGGACGACTCCGACCCCGATCACCTCAGCCCCCGCATGCGCTCGGCGATCGCCGGGGCGCTGGAGCACGCGCCGGCGCTGATGGCGTGGTACGCCCCGACGGTCAACTCGTACCGCCGCAGCAACTCCACCGACGTCGCCGGCAGCGGGCGCACCTGGGGCTTCGACAACCGCACCACCACGGTGCGTGTGGTCGGCCACTCGCCGCAGGCGCTCCGGTTCG
The DNA here is from genome assembly GCF_004794375.1 of Microbacterium sp. K35. NCBI lineage: Bacteria > Bacillati > Actinomycetota > Actinomycetes > Micrococcales > Microbacteriaceae > Microbacterium > Microbacterium sp. K35. Next base: position 9,402 of record NZ_SSDM01000112.1, read on the forward strand.
AGTTCCGCCTGCCCGGCGCCGACACCAACCCGTACTTCGCGCTCACGGGCATCCTCGCGTCGGCCCGCGACGGGATGCGGACGGGGGCCGAGCTCGGCGATCCGGTGCGCGGCAGCGCCTACGACCTCCCCGGCGACGGCGCCATGCCCGCTGACCCGCGGCAGGCGGGAGCGCTCTTCGCCGAGAGCGCGTTCGTGCAGGAGCTGCTGACGCCGGAGCTCATCTCGCATCAGCGCATCCTGCTCGACCACGAGTGGTCCACCTTCATGTCCCGCGTCACCGACTGGGACCTGCACCGCTACTTCGATCGGATCTGAGATGACCTTCCCCGCCCTGCGCACCTGGATCGGCGGCGTCGCCGAGGAGAGTCCGGAGGCCGACGGCTCCTGGCTGCACGACCCGAACACCGGCGAGGCCCTCGTGCCCACCGCCTCCAGCTCCCTGGAGCAGGTCGACCGGGCCGTCTCCGCCGCCCGTCGGGCGCACGACGATGGCCGCTGGCGCGGTCTCGCTCCCGAAGAGCGCGCGGTCCGGCTGGGGGCGCTGGCCGCGTGGCTGGACGACCGTGCCGAGGAGATCGCCCGCCTCGACGCGCTCAACAGCGGGGTGCCGCTCGCGGTGACACGGCTCTTCGGCGGAGCCAACGGCGCGACCCTGCGTGACGCCGCCCGCCGAGCCGTCGTCCGCGGGGACGTCGCGGAGCTCCCCGCCGAGCAGGGCGGCGTGCGACTGCACCGTGTGCCGTGGGGACCGACCGCGCTCATCCTGCCGTGGAACGCGCCCAGCGCCATGGCCGTGAAGAAGACCGCGTTCGCGCTCGCCGCCGGAGCGACCGTGCTGCTCAAGCCCTCGTCGTTCTCGCCGTGGAGCGCGCAGCTGCTGCTGGAGGGCGTGCACGAGGCGGGCATTCCCGACGGTGTCGTCGGACTCGTGCAGGGCGGCGGCGGCATCGGCCGTGCCCTGGTCGCCGACGAGCGCATCGCCGCGATCTCGATGACCGGCTCCACGCCG